>NZ_RZRW01000211.1:0-9228 GCF_003998745.1 Mesorhizobium sp. M7A.F.Ca.US.014.04.1.1
TGGCCGAGACCTGCCGATCGGCGTCGTGGTGGCGGACTTCAATGCGGGACAATTGCAGCGGGTTCTGCCGGATGCTGTCATCCGCAGCCACCCGATCTGGATCGAAGCCGCCACGCTGGACGCCTCGACGTCAGGGCAAGGGTTGCCGCAACGCATCGAGGCCGGCCTTGCCGGCCGGGCGCCGGGTTTTTCTCGGCCCGCGACATTCGAACTCGCTCGTGCCGTCGACGAGCTGAAGCAGATCCTGACCGGGTTCGGGCTCGGGCGCGCAAGGGTCGGCGTCGACCTCGATTTTGTGCCCGCCGCCGATTTCTCGGTCATGCAGGCGCTGTTGCCGGCCTGCACGATGGTCGACGGCTCGGCCGTGCTCGACAGGTTGCGGGCCATCAAGTCGCCGCGCGAGATCGACCTGCTGCAGCAAGGCATCATCCTGTCGGAAGCCGGGCTGGAGCGGCTGCAGGTCGATGCGATGGCCGGCATGCGCCAGGCCGATCTCATTGCCCTCTACCGGCAAGGTGTCGCCACGGCCGCGTCCGGCCTGTCTCATCCGGTCCAAACTGCCGAATATGTGACGCTGGGCGCTCGGGCCAAAGATGCCGATGCGAAAGCGATGCCTGGCGATCCGCTGAAGTGCGACATGGTCTGCACGGTCGGCGGCTACGCCTCCGACATGTCGCGCAACTTCACCTTCGGGCCGCCATCCGCCGAGCAGGCCGAACTGCACGCCATTGCCGAGCGGGCCTTTGACGACGGGCTGGCGTCCCTTGTTGCGGGAACCACGCTCGCCCACGTGCATTGCGTCGCCACCGACAGCCTGGCGCGGCAAGGGCTGCGCACCTACCGCCGCGGCCATTTCGGCCATGGCGTCGGCCAGTCGGTGTTTTCCGAACAATGGCCGTTCATCGCCGCCGACAGCGATGTCGTGATCGAAACCGGCATGGTGCTGGCCTTCGAGATCCCGCTCTACATAGACGGCCTCGCCAGCTTCAATCTCGAGGACCAGTTCCTGATCACGCCGGACGGGCCCAAGCCGATGAACAGGCTGCCGCGACGGCTGGAGAGGATTGGATAACGAGGCGGGTCACTGCAGGGACAGCGCTCTACGCCCCCCTTGCCCTACCGGGCATCTCCCCCTCAAGGGGGGAGATTGGCAGCTTCGCCGTCTCGCCCACCTTACCGTGTAGATGATTTGGCGAAGGCTGTTGAGCGCGTAATCTCCCCCCTTGAGGGGGAGATGTCCGGCAGGACAGAGGGGGCGCCACGGAACTCGGCGGTGGGGTGCCAAGCACCTAACCACTCACCGCCGGCCTTCTCCCCCTCCACGGCATCTCTTGTTCCAGCTGCGCCGACGCGGCCAGCACCGTTGCCTCGTCGCCGTAGCGGCCGACCAGCTGCACGCCGATCGGGACGCCGTCTTTCGACCAGCCGAGCGGCAGCGAGATCGCCGGCTGGCCGGAGATGTTGAAGGGGAAGGCAAACACCGCGTCCGTCCATTTGGCATTGTAGCGGTCGATATCCGTCTCCGACATGTCGTAATAGCCGAGCGGGCGCGGCAGCTGCGTCAGCGTCGGGGTGATGAAGAGATCGTAGGCGCCAAGGTCGCCGACGATGTCGCGGCCGACCTGCCTGAGCTGCTCGACGTCGGAGATGTGCCTGGTGCCGCTGGTCGCACGGCCGCGCTCGATGATCGCGAAGGTCACCGCCTCGACATCGCCCGGTGTCACCGACCGCCCCATCACCGTTTCAAGGTAGTCGAAGGTCGCCGCCGTCTGCACGCAGGTCATGTTGGTGTAGGTCTTCCACACAGCATCGGCGTCGAGCGGCATGTCATGCTCCTCGACATGGTGGCCGAGCCGCTCGAGTACAGCCACGGTCTCCAGCACCGCCGCCTTCACCTCCGGATCGATCGCGGTGCCGTTGGGCGGCGTGACGGAAAAGCCGATGCGCAGCTTCGTTGGCGCCCGCGCCGACAGGCTGAGCCAGCTGCCATCAGGAACCGGCGGCGTGTAGGGGTCGCCCGGCAGCGCGCCGGCGACCGCGTCGAGATAGGCCGCCGTGTCGCGCACCGTGCGCGAGCAGCAGAGGAAATAGGCGCCGCCATACCAATAGTCGCCGAACGGCGCAAGGCTGACGCGGCCGCGCGACGGCTTCAGGCCGACGATGCCGCAGCAGGAGGCCGGGATGCGGATCGAGCCGGCGCCATCGCTGGCTTCGGCGATCGGCACCATGCGCGAAGCAATCGCCGCGGCCGCTCCGCCGCTGGAGCCGCCGGGCGTGATGCCTTCCTTCCACGGGTTCTTCGTCGCGCCGTAGAGCTTTGGCTCGGTGGTGATCGACCAGCCATTTTCTGGGGCGTTCGACTTGCCGACCAGCACCAGCCCGGCCGCCTTCATGCGGCGAACCACTTCGGTGTCGAAATCGGCGACGACATCTTTCAGGTAGAATGAGGAGTTGGTGTTCGGCGCCCCGGTCCAGGACGAGGCCAGCTCCTTGAGCAGGAATGGCACGCCGGCGAAGGGCGCTGATGTGTCGACCGTCTGCGCCTGGCCGCGCGCCATGTCGTAGAGGCGATGGATGACCGCATTGAGCGTCGGGTTGAGCCGCTCGACCAGCGTGATCGCCGCTTCCACCAGCTCCGCCGGGGTAACGTCGCCGCGCTTCACCAGCGCCGCAAGGTCCAGCGCGTCGGACTCGGCATAGGTTTTCAGCAGACTGTCGGTGACGGCGGCCATATCTCTCTCCTTCGGCGGATAGCTTGTGTTGATGCTGCTCCTGCGGAGAACTGTATTGGGGCATCGGCCCCCTCACCCAGCCTCCGCTTCGCTCGGCTGACCTCTCCCCGAGGGGAGAGGAGACTTGCAGCGCCAGCGCCACCCTCTTCTCCCCAACGGGGAGAAGGTGGCCGCGAAGCGGCCGGATGAGGGGGGCTGGCGCGACTTCAGGCCAGGTCGATGGTCCGTCCCAGTGCGATGCTCTGCTCGGCGGCCAGCACGATGCGCAGGCTGTTGACCGCCGCATCCATCTGCTCGGTGAGGTCGAGATCCTCGCGGATGGCGCGCAGGAAGAAGGCCTGCTCGCGATCGCACAGTTCCTGGTGGCCGGGTTCGTCCTCCATGCTGACGATCTCGTCGGGTTTGGAGAAATTCTTGTCGCCGTCGACAGCGGCATAGTGGATCTTCAGCGCATCGGTCTTGGTGTGGCGGTCGATGTCGGCGGAATTCGAAACCTCTGCCAGCTCGGCAACACTGCTTGCCTGCTGGCCGGCGACGATCGACACCGCGCCCTTGGGGCCGACGACGTCCTTCACGAAATAGGCCGTCTCGCTCATCATCGGGCCCCAGCCCGCCTCGTACCAGCCGACCGAACCGTCATCGAAGGTGACGTGCAGATGGCCGTAATTCTGCTTGTCGGCTTCCGCCCAGAGCTTGGCGCCGATGCCGTGCACGCGCACCGGCTTGGCGCCGGTCAGCTGGCACATGACGTCGACATAGTGGACGCCGCAATCGACGATCGGGATCAGCGAATCGATCAGGTTCTTGTGCCAGTGCCAGGCGCTGCCGCTGCTCTGCTGGTTGAGGTTGAGCCGCATCACCAGCGGCTTGCCGAGCGTCTTGCCGACCTCGATGAACTTGATCCACGACGGATGCACGCGCAGAATATAGCCGAGCACCAGCTTGCGGTTCTTGGCCCGCGCCGCCGCGACCACCTTCTCGGCATCCTCGTTGTTGGTGGCGAGCGGCTTTTCCATGAACACATGGCAGTTGGCGGCGATTGCCTTCAGCGCGTATTCGGCGTGGGTGTTCGGCCAGCTGTTGATCGAGACGGCGTCCGCTTTTGTTTCCTTCAGCGCCTGGTCGAAATCCTCGTAGAGTGGGTAGCCGGCTAACTCTTCCGGAATCTTCGTGTTGCTCTTGATCGACCGGCTCATGATGCCGACGATCTCGAAACCGTCGAGCCGGTGATAGGCGCTGGCATGCGACGCACCCATATTGCCGAGACCCACCACCAGCACTTTTACCTTGTCGGACACCGAATATCTCCCAGGTTTTGATTGAATTGTGCGCGGCGATCGGTTGCCGCTCGTATGTCTATCCGAGACAATCACCTCAGGTCAGCGCCGCCGCTCATTGCCCGGCCCTTTCCTCTCCCCCGTCGATCGGGGGAGAGGTGTCGAGCGAAGCTCGACGGAGTGGGGGTCGAGACCCTCGCCGCGCGCTTGAGGTCTCTTGCTCGTCAGATTGTGCCTGTCTTGTGGCGACTGCGCGTTTGACGAACGCCTTTCCCCACTCCGTCGCCGCTTCGCGGCGCCACCTCTCCCCCCTCCGGAGGGAGAGGAAAGGAGCCAAGGCAGGGTAATGGAGGGCGGCCGACATGACCCGTTGCGCAGCCCTACTTCACCGCCGAATCGAACAGATGCGCCTTGATCTTCTCGACATCGAGCGCGGCAAAACCTTCCGACAGCTTGACGCCGTCGGCATCGGCCTTGACCTTGGCCTTGTCGAAATCATTGGCCGGGCCGATCAGATCGTTGGTGCAGACATCCTCGGCCTTCACCGGAGCGGTGATCTGGCCGATCTTGTGGATTTCGTCGAAGAAGCCCTGCCAGCTCGCCATGTCGTGCGAGCCCCAGCCGCCGCGCTTGTCCATGTCGCCGCGGAAAACGTTGATCTGCTGCAGGATCGAGGTGGTGCCGAGCTCCGGCCCGAGATTCTTGGCCAGCGTCGGGAACTGCTCGAACACCGCTTCGACCGCCGCGCGTGGATTCTGGTAGCCGAATTCGAGGCCCATCGCCCAGCCGCGCAGGTACTTTTCCAAAAACGCCTTGCGGTCGGGATCCTCGAGATCGGCGGCACGCACGACGAAGGTGTTGGCCGGCAGCTTCGAATTCTGCACGCCGAGCCAGTATTCGAAGTCGAGCCCCTTGGCGATCCATTCGGCGCGCAGCCCTTCCCACGACAGGGCGGCGTCGCCCTGGCCGCCGGCCAGCGCCGTTCCCCAGGTCGGCCAGCCGGCCTCGACATATTTCACCTTCTTGATGTCGACGCCCTGCGCGGCCAGCAGCGGGTCGGTGATCGACTGCCAGGCGGCGGAGCCGAGCAGGATGGTCTTGCCTTCCAGCTTCTTCAGGTCGTTCGATCCCTCGCCCTTGCGGAAGGCGATGCTGAACGTGTCGCGCGCGCCCATATGGAACACCGACTTCAGCTTCATGCCGTTCTGGATGGCGAAGGAGAACACGCCGGGCGACGGGAAGCCCATATCGGCCTGGCCGACATCGACGAACTTCACCGTCGCGGTGCCGTCCGATGGTCCCGGCTGCATGTCGGTGTCCAGCCCGTCGAAATAGCCGGCCTTCTTGGCCGCCCAGTAGGGATAGTCGTCGAGCACTTCGAGCGTGCCGCGCGGCGAGATCCAGGTGAATTTTCCGTAGGGTTCGGCCCTGGCCTTCAGGCCGGTGGCGCCAAGCGCCGTCGCCGTCACCAGCCCGGCGCCGGTGACCTGCAGGAAGTAGCGGCGGCTGATCCCCGCCGGGTTGATCGAGTTCTCTTTGGTCATGGCATTCCCCTTTTTTGTTTGATGTCAGTTTCTTGCCGCCCGCCTCCCGGGCGCCGTCATATCCCTGTGTTCAAGCCTCCCAGCTCGCCCATTTCTTGCCGATCAGGAAGAACAGCACGTAGATCAGGATGCCGAGCGTCGACAGGATCAGCACCACTGCGAAGAACTGCGGCATCTGGATCATCGACGAATAGGTGGTCAGCCGGTTGCCGAGGCCGAAACCGCCGCCGACCATTTCCGCGCCGACCGCGGTCAGCAGGCCGAAGATGGCGCCGATCATCAGCCCGACCAGGATCATCGGCAGCGCCATCGGCGCACGGATCTTCCAGAAGATCTGCAGGGTGCTGGCGCCATAGGAACGCGCCAGCGCAATCTTGGCGCTGTCGACGCGGCGAAAGCCTGTCGCCGCATTGATCATCACCATCGGCCCGGCGGCCAGTGCCACCGCGATGATGCGCGGCGTGTAGCCGAAGCCGAAGCGCAGGATCAGAAGCGGCACCAGCGCCAGCATCGGCGTGGTGACCAGAAGCAGGATGTAAGGCGCGACGATCTTCTCTGCGAACGGGAATTGGGTGATGACGGCGGCCAGCACCAGGCCGATGATGGCGCCGATGGTGAAGCCGGACACCAGCTCGACCAGCGTGTAGCCGAGATGCGGCGCGATCAGCGGAAACTCGTCGAACAGCGCATAAGCGATCGAGCTCGGCGGCGGCATGATATAGAGCGGCACGTGGAACAGCCGCAGCGCCAGTTCGATGCCGCCGATGATGATCACCGCCACGACAAGAATGGCCGCCACCTCCTTGCCCGACTTGATGCCGGGGCCGCTGGCGAAGGCGGAAAGGTTGGTCAGGCTGACCTCATGGCCGTCGCCCGCCTTGGCGCCCGACTTGGACTTTGAGAATTCCGGAATGGCATCGCCCCCGCTCACGGCCTGATCCTCACGATTTCGGCGCTCGGGCGCTCCGGGGCTTTTGGCCGCGTGCGTTCGCCGACAATGTCCATCTTGATCCGGTTGGTGAGGTCGAAGACCTCCTTCGTCGCCATGATCTCCAGCGAACGCGGCCGTGGGAACGGCACGCGGTATTCCTTGGCGACGCGGCCAGGCCGGGCGCTCAGCACCACCACCCGGTCCGAGAGAAAAATCGCTTCCTCGATGCTGTGGGTGATGAAGACGATGGTTGTCTTGGTGTCGAGCCAGATCTCCTCGACCAGCCGGTTCATCTCCTCGCGGGTGAAACTGTCGAGCGCGCCGAACGGCTCGTCCATCAAAAGCACCGAGGGCTTTAGCGCCAGCGCCCGCACGATCGCCGCGCGCTGCTGCATGCCGCCCGACAGCTCGCGCGGAAACTTGCCGCCGAAGCCATCAAGCCCGACCCGGTTGAGCAGATGCGCGATCCACGCCCGGTCCGGCTTCTCGCTCTTGATCTCGAAGGGGAAGCGGATGTTGGCGTCGAGGTTGCGCCACGGCAGGAGGTTCGCCTCTTGGAAGACGATGCCGATATCGGGATGCGGACCGGTGATGGCCTTGCCGTCGAGCCGGATCTCGCCACTGGTCAGGCTGTGCAGGCCCGACATCGACCACAAAAGCGTGGTCTTGCCGCAGCCGGAAGGGCCGACGATCGAGACGATTTCATTGACGCTGACATCGAGGCTGCAGCGGTCCAGCGCCAGCAGGTCGCCGGAGGCCGTGTGATAGATCTTGGTGGCTGCCTGCACGCCAAGCTTCGGCTTTTTTGCATCGCCCGTGTTCATCTGCCCCCCGGGAAGATTGCGCGATGATCCATTGGCTCATCCCCAGCGAAAATCAGTCTGTAACTATCCTACTTTCCTGTCAAGCACCGACGATAGCGGCCGTATCGCGAAAATCGATTAGTATACCTATCATCTTGTTTTACCGTCGGTTTTACGGCCTTGAAATGCATGTTGCTTTCCTACATACTTCGGAACTGACACGGACCGGAGAGGAACGGAGGAAGGTGAGCTTTCCCCAACGACACGCTGCGGTTGCGATCCGGTCGGGCACGTGGAGCCAGGGCGTGCAAACATGCTAAGACGACAGCCTCGCAACCCAGGGAAAGACCAGGACCCCATGACCGACGCTGGCAGCCAGGACGAGCCTGTTCCAGGCCCCGATACCGAGAGACGCGATCCTGTCCGGCGCATCCCCGACATCATCTCGCTGGTCAAGGATTCCTACAGCGAATTGCGCCCGGCCGAACGGCGTGTCGCCGATGTCGTTCTCGACGACGTCAAATATGCCGTCGACGCCTCCAACGCCGCCCTTGCCCAGCGCGCCGGGGTCAGCGAACCGACGGTGACCCGGTTCTGCCGCGCCATCGGCTGCGAGGGCGTGCGCGATTTCAAGCTGAAGCTGGCGCAGAGCCTCGTCGTCGGCGCGCTCTACCTGGCCAAGTCGCCTTCCGTCAGCAATGACAATGGCATGCCGTTCTGGAACGCCGTGTTCGGCGAGGCGCGCCGGGCGCTGCAGGAGGCCGAGCGGCAGCTCGACCCGGCCCAGCTGCAGAAGGCCGCCGAGCTGATCGCCAAGGCGCGCCAGGTCACGGTCTTCGGCCTCGGCGGCAGCTCCTCGGCGCTGGCGCAGGAAACCCAATACCGGCTGTTCCGCTACGGCATAACAGTCAGCGCCCAGTGCGATCCCTATCTGATGCGCATGACCGCCTCGACGCTCAAGCCCGGCGATCTGGTGATCGCCATTTCGGCGACGGGACGCACCCGCGAGGTGATCGAGGCCGTCGAGCTCGCCAAGCATTACCGCGCCAATGCGATCGCCGTGACCGCGCCCGACACCGAGCTCGCCCGCACCTGCGACGTCAGGCTGACGGTGGCGGTGCCGGAATATCCCGACACGCTGAAGCCGACGGCATCGCGCTTCGCCTTTCTGGCGGCGATCGACCTGCTGGCGGTGGCCTCCGCCTACAAGCTCGACGGCTCGGCCCGCGAGACGGTGCGCCGCATCAAATACAACGCCCAGATCCACCGCACCGGCAAGGAGATGGAGCCGCTCGGAGACTAGGGCTGCGCTTTTCCTTCTCCCCTTGTGGGAGAAGGTGGATCGGCGCGTAGCGCCGAGACGGTTGAGGGGTGGGTGACGGAGTGCCGTCGGCGCCAAGCTGGAGCACCCCTCATCCGACCTCACTTCGTGAGGCCACCTTCTCCCCTTGTGGGAGAAGGGAAGCCGGACATGAAACGAAAGAGGGAAAGAGATGCTCGAAATAGCACCGACGAAACAGGCCGCCGCATGGCTCGAATCCCTGGCACAGGCACTCGCAGCCGGCGACGCTGCGGCGGCGAGCAACCTCTTCGTCGACGATTGCTACTGGCGCGATCTCCTGACCTTCACCTGGAACATCACGACCGTGGAAGGCCGCGCGGCGATCGCCGACATGCTGGCGACGACGCTGGCGACGGCCAAGCCGAGCGCGTGGCGGCTGACCGGCGAGGCGACCTCGGACGACGGCACCATCGAGGCCTGGTTCAGCTTCGAAACCGTGGTGGCCAGGGGGGAGGGCATCATGCGGCTGCGCGACGGCCGCTGCCGGACATTGTTCACGGCGATGGCCGACCTCAAGGGCTTCGAGGAGCGCAAGGGCGCGGCGCGGCCGCTCGGCGTGCGCCACAAGGCCGATCCCCAGCGCGAGACCTGGTCGGAGG
>NZ_RZRW01000212.1:0-9206 GCF_003998745.1 Mesorhizobium sp. M7A.F.Ca.US.014.04.1.1
GAATCGGCCCGTGAACGACAACGAAGAACGCCCGGTCACCATCATCACCGGCCGGGTGTGGAAGAAAAAAGGCGGCAAACCGGAAGGCGTCCACGTCATGCTGGTTGCGCCCGACGACGATTCGGCGGTGCGCCGGGCGCTCGAATCGCTTGCCGCCGAAGGTTACGCCGAGGCCGAGCTCGACCAGATCGGCGACATGGACGGCATCCCCGACGAAGAGCCGCATATTTCCGCCTTCCAGGGCGCGCTCGAAGGCGAAGTGTCGATCGTTACCTTCGACGTGCCGATCTGACCCCGGTCCAGCTTTCGAATCGACTGCCGAACCGAATCGGCGACCGAGGCCTTCCCAGCCGACAAATGTGCTGCCGCTAAGGGAAGGCTGAGCTTGGCTGCTCGGCTTCGGCTTGCCCGGGGCAAGTGTTCTGATAAGAAGCCATCACCATCATCAAACAGACGGAGCGGCCATGTCCCAGCCCATCAAGATAGGCATCGTCGGCGTCGGCAAGATCGTCCGCGACCAGCACCTGCCGGCCCTGGCGAAAGACCAGGACTATCGCCTCGTCGCGGCCGCCAGCCGTCACGGCAAGGTGGATGACATCCCGAATTTCCCCACCATCGAAGCCATGCTCGACGCCGTAGCCGAGCTCGAGGCCGTCTCGCTCTGCATGCCGCCGCAATTCCGCTACGACGCGGCGCGGACGGCGCTGACGGCAAAGAAGCATGTCTTCCTGGAGAAGCCGCCAGGCGCTACTGTCAGCGAGGTCGAAGACCTCAAGACATTGGCTGCGCACAACGGCGTCTCGCTGTTCGCCAGCTGGCACTCGCGCTATGCGCCGGCCGTCGAGGCCGCACGTGCTTTTCTAAGTTCAGCCCGCATCCGCTCGGCTGCCATCAACTGGAAAGAGGATGTGCGCCGCTGGCACCCGAACCAGGAATGGATCTGGGCTCCCGGCGGTTTTGGCGTCTTCGATCCCGGCATCAACGCGCTGTCGATTGCCACCCATATCCTGCCGGCCATGTTCATCACCTCGGCGGTGCTCGACTTTCCCGAAAACCGCGCCTCCCCGGTTGCCGCGCGCGTCACCTTCCGCACCTCGAATGGCCTGCCGGTGACGATGGACCTCGACTGGCTGCAGACAGGCCCGCAAAGCTGGGACATCCTGGCCGACACCGACAAGGGCGCCATGGTGCTGTCGGGCGGCGGCTCGAAGCTCGCCATCGATGGCAAGCTCATTCACGAAGAGCCGGAAGCGGAATATCCGATGCTCTACAAGCGCTTCGCCGAGATCGTGCGCGCCGGCGTTTCCGATGTCGATCTGGCCCCGCTCCAGCATGTCGCTGACGCCTTCATGCTCGGCAAGCGCAACGTAGTCGAGGCGTTTTTCGATTGAGCTCTGGAACCGCACTCGCTGATCGCGCGCGGGGGTCGCAGGTTGGGAATAGTCGCGCGACAGGATTGTCGCGCGACTGAGAACCAGCGGATCGCCAGGCTCAATTCCTGGTCCTGCAACCGGCACGCTTGACCATGTCGGCAATGATCAGTGGCGTCGCCGGTGTCTGAGACCAGTTACCCTGACGAGGGGCGCCCGCTTCAAGGGCGGCGCGCACCGCTCGTGTATCCAGGCTGAAAGAACTCTTGCAGGAAACGAGGCCGCCATTGCCGATCGTGTCGGCGATCACGCCGGCGGCTTCGCCAACCCCGGCGACATAGGCGACCAGCGTTTGCCTGGCGACCGGGCTGGTGTCGGCCTTGTCGAGCATTTCCATCACCTGCCCCACCGATATCCGGCCTGTCGCGGTCGACGGGAGGGCGATGGCAGCAAAAGGCGTTATGGACGCGGCGACAATCGCGATGGCTGCCACGGCAATCCGGCGTTTGAACGAAGGCATAGGTTTCTCCTGTGATGAGGAATTGACAAGAATCATCATTACGCATAAACAAATTATTGTAAAACGATAATTCATTACAATGGAGTGATAACGGCGATGATTGAACCTGTCATCACGGCTGTCCCTGCCGATCCTGCCCGCCAGCTTAGATTGAGACGCATCCGACTTTTCAGCCTAGTGCTGGCGAGGTGTTTTGTCGTCCTCGCCATATTGCTGACCATCGGTCTGCTGTTCTACTGGCTCAGCGTCTCCGCCAGTTCGATCGCGGCCGATGCGCAAATCCCACAGGAATGGCTGAGCGAGCTTGGCCTCGGTCGAAGACTGGTCGGGTTCGCGATCTCGTTCGTGCCGCTTGCCTGCCTCGTCTTCGCGCTCATGGCCGCAAGGCGCTGCTTCGGCGCTTTCGCGTCCGGCAACTTCTTCGGTCAGGGCGCCATCAGCAATTTGCGATACTTTGGCCTCGGCCTGCTGGCATCCGCCTTGCTGAAACCGGTTTCGGCGGCGGCATTGTCCGTTCTGCTCAGCTGGGACGCGCCTGCCGGCCAGCACCGGCTGACGCTCGGTCTCGACAGCGACACGATGCTGACCTTGCTGGCAGCTTGCATCGTCGCTGTCATCACCTGGGTCATGGCCGAGGCATCGGCACTCGCCGAAGAAAACGCGCAATTCATCTGATGAGGATCAGCTCATGCCCATAAGGGTCAGGCTCAATGTCGTCCTCGCCGAACGAAACGTGAAGTCAAAGGACCTGGCCGAATATGTCGGCATCACCGAGGCCAATCTTTCCCTTTTGAAGCAGGGAAAGGTCAAGGGTATCCGGTTCGACACGCTGGAGCGCATCTGCGACTATCTCGACTGTCAGCCGGGCGATCTGCTTCGCTTCGAGAGGGTGTCCGAATAGCACAAAGAAATAGGCCGCCGGGTTGCCCCGACGGCCTTATTGCCTGAGATCGTTGCCGTCCGCGCTTACTGCGCGGCGGTGGTCATGTCGGCCAGCATCGGCTCGGCGACTTCCGCACCCGAGGCCTTGCGGCGCTCGTCGATGATCAGTTCGTCGCGCGAGGTGGCGATGCGCCGGATCTGGCTCATCGTGCCGCCGGTACCGGCCGGGATCAACCGGCCGACGATGACGTTTTCCTTCAAGCCCTGCAGCATGTCGGTCTTGCCGGCAACGGCAGCTTCCGTCAGCACTCGCGTCGTCTCCTGGAAGGAGGCGGCCGAGATGAAGGACGGCGTCTGCAGCGATGCCTTGGTGATGCCGAGCAGCACCGGCAGGCCTTCGGCCGGCTTCTTGCCGTCCTCGACCAGACGCTCGTTGACCTCTTCCAGTTCGATCACGTCGACATGATCGCCCGGGATGTAGGTCGAATCGCCCTGCACCGTGATCTCGACCTTCTGCAGCATCTGGCGAACGATCACCTCGATGTGCTTGTCGTTGATCGACACGCCCTGCAGACGGTAGACTTCCTGGATCTCGTTGACGAGGTAGGAAGCAAGTGCCTCCACGCCCTTGATCGCCAGGATGTCGTGCGGCGCCGGGTTGCCGTCGAGGATGTAGTCGCCCTTCTCGATGACGTCGCCGTCCTGGAGATGGAACGGCTTGCCCTTCGGGATCAGGTATTCGACCGGCTCAAGCGTCGAGTCATGCGGCTCGATGATGATGCGACGCTTGTTCTTGTAGTCGCGGCCGAAGCGGATCGTGCCGTCGATCTCGGCGATGATGGCGTGATCCTTCGGACGACGTGCCTCGAACAGCTCGGCAACACGCGGCAGACCGCCGGTGATGTCCTTGGTCTTGGCGCTTTCCATCGGAATACGCGCCAAAACGTCGCCGGGGCGAACCTGCGAACCCGGCTCGACCGAAAGAATGGCCTCGACCGAGAGCAGGAAGCGGGCGTCGCCGCCCTTGGACAGCTTGCCGACCTTGCCCTTGGCGTCCTGGATCGCAATCGCCGGCTTCAGGTCGTTGCCACGTGGCGTCGAGCGCCAGTCGATGACCTCACGCTTGGTGATGCCGGTCGACTCGTCGGCCGTTTCCTGAACGGAAATGCCGTCGACCAGATCCTCGTACGACACCCTGCCCTCGATTTCGGTGAGGACCGGACGCGTGTAGGGATCCCACTCGGCGATACGCTGGCCGCGCTTCACCTTGTCACCATCGTCCACGAAGATGCGCGAACCATAGGTGAGACGGTGCGAGGCGCGCTCCTTGCCGGCTTCGTCGAGGATCAGCACCGCCATGTTGCGGCCCATGACCATCTGCTGGCCGTCGGAGTTGCGCACCACGTTGCGGTTGCGGATCTCGACCTTGCCCTCATACGAGGCTTCAAGGAACGAGCTGTCCACCACCTGCGCGGTACCGCCCATGTGGAAGGTACGCATGGTGAGCTGGGTGCCCGGCTCGCCGATCGACTGCGCCGCGATGACGCCGACGGCTTCGCCCTGGTTGACCGGGGTGCCGCGGGCCAGATCGCGACCGTAGCAGACCGCGCAGACGCCAACCCTGACTTCGCAAGTCAGTGCCGAGCGGATGCGGACCGACTGGACGCCGGCCTTTTCGATCTGTTCCACGTCACGCTCGTCCATCAGCGTTCCGGCCTTGACCAGGATCTCGCCCGACACCGGATGGGTGATGTCGTCGAGCGACGTACGGCCCAGCACGCGCTGGCCGACCGAAGCAACGACCTGACCGGCATCGACGATCGGCTGCATGGTGAGGCCCTTGTCGGTGCCGCAGTCGACGGAGTTGACGATGCAGTCCTGCGCCACGTCGACCAGACGACGGGTGAGGTAACCCGAGTTCGCCGTCTTCAAGGCGGTGTCGGCCAGACCCTTGCGGGCGCCGTGGGTCGAGTTGAAGTACTCGAGCACGGTCAGGCCTTCCTTGAAGTTCGAGATGATCGGCGTCTCGATGATTTCACCCGACGGCTTGGCCATAAGGCCGCGCATGCCGGCAAGCTGGCGCATCTGGGTGGGCGAGCCACGCGCACCGGAGTGCGACATCATGTAGATCGAGTTCATCGGCTTCTGACGGCCATTGTCCTCGAACTCGACCGCCTTGATGCGGGCCATCATCTCGTCGGCGACCTTTTCCGAGCACTTGGCCCAGGCGTCGACGACCTTGTTGTACTTCTCGCCCTGCGTGATCAGACCGTCATTGTACTGCTGCTCGTATTCCTTGGCCAAAGCCTCGGTGTCGGAGACCAGCTTGATCTTGGCATCCGGGATCAGCATGTCGTCCTTGCCGAACGAAATGCCGGCGCGGCAGGCATGGCTGAAGCCGAGCGCCATGATGCGATCGCAGAAAATGACCGTCTCCTTCTGACCGCAGTGGCGGTAGACGGTGTCGATCATCTTGGAGATGTTCTTCTTGGTCATCTCCTGGTTGGCGGTCTCGTAAGGCACGTTGACGTTCTTCGGCAGAAGCTCGCCGATGATCATGCGGCCAGGCGTGGTGTCATGGATCTTCGACACGACCTTGCCTTCGGCGTCGACCGTGCGGAAACGACCCTTGATCTTGGAGTGCAGCGTCACCGCCTTGGTCTCGAGCGCGTGCTGGAGTTCGCCCATGTCGGCAAACACCATGCCCTCGCCCGGCTCGTTCTGGTTGACGATCGAGAGATAGTAGAGACCCAGAACCATGTCCTGCGACGGCACAATGATCGGCGCGCCGGAAGCCGGGTGCAGGATGTTGTTGGTCGACATCATCAGCACGCGGGCTTCAAGCTGCGCTTCCAGCGACAACGGCACGTGAACGGCCATCTGGTCGCCGTCGAAGTCGGCGTTGAAGGCCGTGCAGACCAGCGGGTGCAGCTGGATCGCCTTGCCTTCGATCAGGATCGGCTCGAACGCCTGGATGCCGAGACGGTGCAGCGTCGGCGCACGGTTCAGCAGCACCGGATGCTCGCGGATGACCTCGTCGAGGATATCCCAGACTTCCGGACGCTCCTTTTCGACCAGCTTCTTCGCCTGCTTGACGGTCGAGGAGTAACCCTTGGCGTCGAGACGGGCGTAGATGAAGGGCTTGAACAGTTCGAGCGCCATCTTCTTGGGCAGGCCGCACTGGTGCAGCTTGAGCTCCGGACCGGTCACGATGACCGAGCGGCCGGAATAGTCGACGCGCTTGCCGAGCAGGTTCTGACGGAACCGGCCCTGCTTGCCCTTGAGCATGTCGGACAGCGACTTCAGCGGGCGCTTGTTGGCGCCGGTGATGACGCGGCCGCGGCGGCCGTTGTCGAACAGCGCATCGACGGCTTCCTGCAGCATGCGCTTTTCATTGCGCACGATGATGCCGGGGGCGCGCAGCTCGATCAGCCGCTTCAGGCGGTTGTTGCGGGTGATGCGATAGAGATCGTTCAGATCCGACGTGGCGAAGCGGCCGCCGTCCAGCGGGACGAGCGGACGCAGGTCCGGCGGGATCACCGGAACCACCTTCATGATCATCCATTCCGGACGATTGCCGGATTCCATGAAGTTCTCGACGACCTTGAGCCGCTTCAGATACTTCTTCTGCTTCAGCTCGGAGGTGGTCGACGCCAGTTCCGAACGCAGGTCGCCGGCGATCTTCTCCAGGTCCATGCCGGCCAGGAGGTCATGAATGGCCTCGGCGCCGATCATGGCGGTGAACGAATCCTCGCCATACTCGTCGACGGCGATCATGTACTCTTCCTCGCTGAGCAGCTGGTGCTCCTTCAGCGCGGTGAGGCCAGGTTCGGTGACGATGTAGTTCTCGAAGTAGAGGACGCGCTCGATGTCCTTCAGGGTCATGTCGAGCAGCGTGCCGATGCGCGACGGCAGCGACTTCAGGAACCAGATATGGGCGACCGGTGCCGCCAGCTCGATATGGCCCATGCGCTCGCGGCGAACGCGCGACAGCGTGACTTCGACGCCGCACTTCTCGCAGATGACGCCCTTGTACTTCATGCGCTTGTACTTGCCGCACAGGCACTCATAGTCCTTGATCGGGCCAAAAATGCGCGCGCAGAACAGACCGTCACGCTCCGGCTTGAAGGTGCGGTAGTTGATGGTCTCCGGCTTCTTGATCTCGCCGAAAGACCAGGACAGAATCTTCTCAGGGCTGGCAAGCGATATCCGGATGGAATCGAACACCTGCGCAGGCGCCTGCGGATTGAAGAGATTCATGACCTCTTGGTTCATGCCGTTCTCCTTTTCGGGATCCTCGAAGATCCCTTGCATCTAGTCGCGAGCCAAACGCCCGCCGTCTTTGTCGGCCACTGGCCGTCGAATTCTTCCTGGTTGAGCATGATCCTGTCCGAAAACCGGTAGCCACTTTTCGGGATCATGCTCGAGGCGCGCCGCGGACAGCCGTGGCGCGCCATTGCCTTACTCGGCCGCGTCGGGCAGCCGGACAGGGTTGTCGTCGAGCTTGGTGTTCTCCAGCTCGACGTTGAGGCCGAGAGACCGCATTTCCTTGACGAGAACGTTGAAGCTCTCCGGGATGCCGGCCTCGAAGGTGTCGTCGCCACGCACGATCGCCTCGTAGACCTTGGTACGGCCGGCGACGTCGTCGGACTTCACCGTCAGCATTTCCTGCAGCGTGTAGGCGGCGCCGTACGCTTCCAGCGCCCAGACCTCCATCTCGCCGAAGCGCTGGCCACCGAACTGCGCCTTGCCGCCCAGCGGCTGCTGGGTGACGAGCGAGTACGGACCGATCGAACGCGCGTGGATCTTGTCGTCCACGAGATGGTGAAGCTTGAGCATGTAGATGTAGCCCATCGTCACCTTGCGATCGAACGGCTCGCCCGTGCGTCCGTCATAGAGCTGCGACTGACCGCTGCTGTGCAGGCCCGCCTGCTCCAGCATGATGTTGATGTCAGCCTCATGCGCGCCGTCGAACACCGGGGTCGCGATCGAGACGCCGCGGCGCATCTGCTCGCTGAGGCGAACGATGCTCTCGTCGTCATAGTCACGAACCGGCTCGTTGCGGTCGTTGGCCGGGATGAAGCTCTCGAGCGTCTTGCGCAGCGGCTTGATGTCGCCGGCTGCCTTGTACGTGTCGATCAGCTCGCCGATCTTCCTGCCCATGCCCGCACATGCCCAGCCCAGATGCGTTTCCAGGATCTGGCCGACATTCATGCGGCTCGGCACACCCAGCGGGTTGAGCACGATATCGGCATGCGTGCCGTCCTCGAGGAAAGGCATGTCCTCCACCGGAACGATCCGCGACACGACACCCTTGTTGCCGTGACGGCCGGCCATCTTGTCGCCGGGCTGCATCTTGCGCTTCACGGCCACGAAGACCTTGACCATCTTCATGACGCCCGGAGGCATTTCGTCGCCGCGCTGGACCTTCTCGACCTTGTCCATGAAACGCTGCTCGAGCGCCTTCTTGGAATCGTCGTACTGGCCACGCAGCGCTTCCAGCTCGCTCTGGAGCTTTTCGTTCTCCACGGCAAACTGCCACCACTGCGAACGCGGATACTCGTCGAGCGTATCCTTGGACAGCGTCGAGCCCTTCTTGAAGCCCTTCGGTCCAGCGATCGCTTCCTTGCCGACGAGCACGTCGGAAAGACGCGCGTAGACGTTACGGTCCAGAATGGCCTGCTCGTCGTCGCGGTCCTTGGCGAGGCGTTCGATCTCCTCGCGCTCGATCGCCATGGCGCGCTCGTCCTTCTCCACACCGTGGCGATTGAAGACGCGCACCTCGACGACGGTGCCGAATGTGCCCGGAGGCATGCGCATCGAGGTGTCGCGCACATCGGACGCCTTTTCGCCGAAGATGGCGCGCAGAAGCTTCTCTTCCGGCGTCATCGGGCTTTCGCCCTTCGGCGTGATCTTGCCGACCAGGATGTCGCCCGGCTGAACTTCCGCACCGATGTAGACGATGCCGGCTTCGTCGAGGTTCTTCAGCGCTTCTTCCGAGACGTTCGGGATATCGCGCGTGATTTCCTCCGGTCCAAGCTTGGTATCGCGCGCCATGACCTCGAACTCCTCGATGTGGATCGAGGTGAAGACGTCGTCGGCGACGATGCGTTCGGACAGGAGGATCGAGTCCTCGTAATTGTAGCCGTTCCACGGCATGAACGCGACCAGCACGTTGCGGCCGAGCGCCAGATCGCCGAGCTCGGTCGACGGACCGTCGGCGATGATGTCGCCCTTGTTGACCCGGTCGCCCATGCGAACCAGCGGACGCTGGTTGATGCAGGTGTTCTGGTTCGAACGTTGGAACTTCATCAACCGGTAGATATCGACGCCGGACTTGCCCGGATCGAGATCTTCGGTGGCGCGGATAACGATACGCGTCGCATCCACCTGGTCGACGATGCCGCCGCGGCGGGCGGCGATGGCGGGGCCCG
>NZ_RZRW01000213.1:0-9150 GCF_003998745.1 Mesorhizobium sp. M7A.F.Ca.US.014.04.1.1
GTGCTGGCGTCGGTTTTGACGCTGGTCGTCGGCTCGATCTTTTTTGCCTCGCTCGGACACGATCCGCTGCCGACGCTCTACGCCTTCTTTGTCGAGCCGTTGAATTCCCTCAACGGTTTGTCGGAATGGCTGCTCAAGGCTTCGCCGCTGATCCTCATTGCGTGTGGGCTGGCTATCGGCTTCCGCGCCAATGTCTGGAACATCGGCGCCGAGGGCCAGTTCACCATGGGCGCGATTGCGGCGAGCGGCGTCGGTCTTTTCTGGCCGAACCCGGACAGCGTGCTGCTGTTGCCGTTGATGTTCGTTGCCGGCATGGGCGCCGGCATGGCATGGGCGGCGATCCCTGCCTTCCTGCGCGCCCGCATGAACACCAACGAGATCCTGGTCACGCTGATGATGACCTACATCGCGACGCTGTTCCTGTCCTATCTCGTGCATGGACCGTGGCGCGATCCGGCCGGTTTCAACTACCCGCAGACGGCACTTCTGCCGACAGCCGCCCTGTTCGAATCCTTCGACCCGGCCTATCGGCTCAACCCTTCGATCTTCATCACCGTCGTCGCCGTGTTCGTGATGTGGCTGTTCACTGACCGCAGCTTCCTTGGCTACAAGATGTCGGTGAGCGGAGCGGCACCGCTTGCCGCCCGCTATGCCGGCTTTCGCGAATCTGCCGCCGTCTGGATCGGGCTGATGGCGGGTGGTGCGGCCGCCGGCATCGCCGGCATGGCGGAAGCCGCCGGGCCGCTCGGCCAGCTCTCGCCGCAGATTTCGCCCGGCTACGGTTTCGCGGCCATCATCGTCGCCTTCATCGGCCGGCTGAACGCCTTCGGCATCGTGCTTGGCGGGCTGTTGATGTCGCTGCTTTTCCTCGGCGGCGAAGGCGTGCAGATGACGCTGGGCCTGCCCTCGGCGCTGACGCGCATCTTCCAGGGCATTCTTCTGTTCTTCCTGCTCGCCGCCGACTTCTTCATTTTTTATCGCATCCGCCTGATACGGCCGGCCCGAGACACGCACGCGCTGGAGACAGCCTGATGGACTTGATCATCGCCATCTTCACCGGCACCGTCATCGCCGCCACGCCGCTGATATTCGCGGCACTCGGCGAACTGGTGGTCGAGAAGTCCGGCGTGCTTAACCTTGGCATCGAAGGCATGATGCTGATGGGCGCGGCATTGGCTTTCTGGGCCGTAACCGCAGGCTATCCAATGCCGGTTGCGATCCTGGCCGGCGCCCTGGCAGGTGCCGCCGCCTCGCTGCTGTTCGGCGTTCTGGCACTGACCTTCCTCACCAATCAATATGCGGCCGGACTGGCGCTGGCCATCTTCGGTTCCGGCGTGTCGGCCTTCCTTGGCCGCGGCTTCGGCAGCGAGCCTATCGAGGCGCTGCACGGCATCAACGTCCCTGTTCTGTCCGATCTGCCGCTGATCGGTCCGTTGCTCTTCCGCTTCGATCCGATGGTCTACCTAGCTCTGGTGATGTTCGCTGCCATCAGCTGGTTTCTCTACCGCACGAAGGCCGGGCTGATCTTGCGAACGATCGGCGAGTCACCGCAGACATCGCATGCGATCGGCTATCCCGTGATCAGGATCCGCTACATGGCCGTGTTGTTTGGCGGGGCGATGGCTGGCCTGGCGGGCGCCTATCTGTCCGTCGCCTACACACCGCTCTGGGTCGAGAACATGACTGCCGGCAAAGGCTGGATCGCACTGGCGCTGGTGGTTTTCGCCACATGGCGCCCGCTGCGCATCCTGCTTGGCGCCTGGCTGTTCGGCGGCATGACGATCCTCCAGCTGCAGGGACAGGCGCTCGGACTGGAAGTGCCGTCCGAACTGCTCTCGGCCCTGCCCTATCTCGCGACAATCATCGTTCTGGTGCTGATCTCGCGAAACCGGCAAATGCTGGCGCTGCACTTCCCGGCTTCGCTAGCAAAGCCTTTCCGTCCGGCGGGTTGAGCAGCAGGGTCTATTCCCTGTTGTAGGGAATGCCGAGCGCCACGGGCTGATGGGTGCGCGACCGCAAGCCCGCAAGCAGCACAAGTGACGCCACATAGGGCAAGACGAGGAACAGCTGGTGGGGGACAGGAATCCCCACCACTTGCGCATGGATGCCCAACGCCTCCAGAAACGCGAAGATGAAGATCGCTCCAACGATCCGGAACGGCATCCAGTTGCCGGCGATGATCGCGACCACGACCAGCCAGCCGCGGCCGGCAATGAGATCGGGAACGAACTTGTCCGAATAGCCAAGCATCAGGAAGGCGCCGCCGAAGCCGGACATCATGCTGCCGAACATGATCGCGAGGCACTGCCTGAGGCCGACGTGCAGGCCCTTGACGTCAAGCGCCTTCGGATTTTCGCCGACACAGCGCACCTCAAGGCCGTATTTCGTTCGGTAGAGAAAGAACCAGACGAGGATGGGCACCAGGAAGCTGACATAGGTCAGCAGGCGTTGGGAAAACAGCACCGGTCCCAGGATTGGAATATCCGACAGATAGGGGATCGGAACCTGGTCGAAGCCGATGAAGGTCGGCGCCTCGCGACCGCCAATATAGGCCTGGAACCAGAACAGCGTCACGCCCGATGCCAGGAGATTAAGGGCAAGGCCGGCTACGAATTGCTCGGCCTTCAAAACAATCGTGACGAACGACATGATCAGGCTGCTCGCGGCGCAGGCCAGGATGGCTATCGCCAGAGCCAGCCAAGGCGATCCGGTTGTCGAGGCAACCATGTAGGCGACAATGGCGCCAATCAGCATGGTGCCTTCGACAGCGATGTTCCAGATGCCCGCGCGCTGCGTGACAAGTTCGCCCATTGCCGAAAAAAGCAATGGCGTGGCAATGCGGACCATCGCCGCCAGGAGGCTTATCAGAAGCGGGCCCTGCAGCAGCTCAAGCATGGACTTCCCTCCTCACGATCTGAAGGCGCGTTGCGACGGCGGCACTGAGAAAGAACAAAAGCACCAGCCCTTCCATCGCCGACACCAGGCCTGCCGGCGTGCCACTCTTCAGCCGCATGTAGATCGTGCCGCTTTCCAGCGCGCCGAAGAACAGGGCGGCGATCATCACGCCGCTCGGGCGCAGTCCTCCCACCATGGCAACGACGATCCCCGAACTGCCGATGCCAAGCAGCGTCTCGGCACGCAGCCGGTGCGAGACACCGAAAAGCTCGCCGGCGCCAGCCAGTCCCGCCAGGGCCCCCGACATCAGCATGACGGTCAGCAGAAGCCGGCGCACATTGGTGCCGCGAAACGTCAGCGCGGTCGGGTTTGAGCCGAACGCGCGGATTTCGTAGCCCAGCGACGTCTTGTCGAGCAGCACCGCTGCGAATGCCGAGGCGGCGAGAGCGAACAGGAAGCCGACATGCAGCTTTCCCGCCCCAACAGCCAAGAGGATCGGCCACTCCAGACTTGGATCGATGGGCGGCGACTGGTGATAGGATACGGTCACGCCTGTCGCCATCCAGGGGCCGCCATCGAGAAGGTAGGCGAGCAGGTACATGACGACGTAATTCAGCATCACCGTCGAAATGATCTCGCTGGTGCCGAACCTGGTTTTCAGTGCGCCGGCCAACAGGCCGAGCACGCCGCCGCCCGCCATTCCGGCCAGCGCGAGTGTGCAGACGGCCAGCCAGCCTGGCAATGGCGCTATCCAGAAACTCACCCAATAGGCGGCCATCGCGCCGGCGAACACCTGCCCCTCCTGGCCGATGTTCCAGATCTTGGCCCTGAATGCGAACACCGTGCCCAGCCCGACAAGCAACAGCGGGGTCGCCTTCGCCAGCGAACCGAGCAATGCGCCTTGGCTGCCGAATGCGCCGACGATCAGGGCCGTGAAGGCCCTTGCAGGATCGCCGCCGGAAAGCCTCAGCAAAACAGCGGAAGCCAGGAGAGCACCTGATATCGCCGCCGAATAGCAGACGACGTTCCATCCCAGGCTGCTGCCCGAGCGTCGTTGAAATGAAATCATTGAATTCCCTGCGTAAGCTGGCTGGCATCGCCTGCCATCATCATTCCAAGTTCGAGGAGGCTGGTCTCCTCGGGTCGCACGATGCCCATGATCCGGCCCTTGAACATGACCGCTATGCGATCGCAAAGGCGCAGCAGGTCTTCGAGTTCCTCTGAGGCCAGGAGGATCGCAAAGCCCGCGGCCCGCTTTTCCAGGATTTTCTCGTAGACGAATTCGGAGGCCGCAACGTCGAGCCCTCGCGTCGGCTGGTTGGCCAGCAACAGCCGCCGCGCATGCTGGAACTCGCGGGCAAGAATGACACGCTGCGCGTTGCCCCCCGACAGTCGCTCCACCGGGAGGTCCGCCGAGGCGGTCGCGACCTTGTATTCGTCGATCTTGCGCCTCGCCAACTCAGCCAGTTTGCGGCGATCGAGGAACGGACCACGACAATATTCCGGCGATCGCTGCCAGCCGAGGACAAGGTTTTCGGCGGTTCCGAACTCCGGGATCAACCCTTCGAGGAAACGATCGTCCGGAATGAAACCCACGCCGCTGTCGAGAATCTGGCGAGACGTCGGCGCGGTGACCGGGCTTCCTTCCAGCGAGAAACCGCCCGATTGAAGCGCGCGGACTCCCATCAGTACCTCGAACAGTTCCTTCTGGCCGTTGCCGGCAACGCCAGCCAGCCCGAGAACCTCGTTGGCGGCGACGGTAAACGTCACGTCCTTGAGGACATCCTCGCCCCATTCGCCAACCGCCGACACCTTTTCGACCGAGAGGATTTCTCCCGCCGGCGTGACGGAATTGTCCCTGACGTTTTTCGTCACCTTGTGCCCGACCATGAGGGCGGTAATCGCCTCGGCTGTCGTATTGGCGGTGTCCACCGTAGCGACGACCTTGCCTTTGCGCAGGATGGTGACCCTGTCGGATTGCATCACCTCGCGCAGCTTGTGACTGATCAGGACAATCGACAATCCACGCTTGCGCATCCCATCAAGGATGACGAAGAGCTGGTCGGATTGCTGCGGCGTCAGGACCGCCGTCGGTTCGTCCAGGATCAGCAGCTCGGCACCGAAATAGAGTGCTTTGAGGATTTCCACCCATTGCTGTTCACCGACCGACAATTGCCAGATTTCGCGATCGAGGTCGATGTCGATGCCGCAGTCCCTGCAGAGGCCGAGAACCCTGCGGCGGGCATCGGCCTTCCTCAGCAGCAACCCGACATCGGCACTGCCGACGATGATGTTTTCGAGCACGGTGAAGTTCGACACCAGCACGAAATGCTGGTGAACCATGCCGATGCCTAACCGCAAGGCATCGGCGGGAGAGCTCAATTCCACCACCTCGCCCTTGAAGCGTATCTCGCCGCTATCGGCTTTGTAGTAGCCGTAGAGGCAGGACGACAGCGTCGACTTGCCTGCCCCGTTTTCACCGAAAAGGCAGTGGATCTCACCCTTGCGGATATCGAGATTAACCCCGTCATTGGCAATGACGCTGCCAAATCGCTTGGTAAGGTTCTGAACGTTCAGCAGGTCTTCCATTGGGTCGCACCGGGCTGCCTGGTTGATGTGTCTTACTTCACCTCGGCGGTGTTGAGCGGAACGACAAACTTGCCGGAAAGAATCTCCTGCCGCTTGGCAGATATTTCGCCCTTCACCGCCTGCGGGATCTTGCCGTCGAAATCATGATAGGGTGCGATGTCGGTGCCGCCTTCGGCCATCGAAAACCATTTCGGTTCGGCGTTGCCATTGAATTGCGCACCGGCCTTGTGTTTCAGCCATTCGCCGATGATCCAGTTGAGATCGGGCTTCCAGCTGATGATGGCGCTGGACGCAATGGCGTCGGGCGCGACCTTGCTCTGGTCGTTGATGTTGGCGAAGCACATGATCTTGTGCTCCTGGCAGGGCTTGAAATTGTCGGTCAGCATGAAAACGACGTCGGCGCCGGCCGCGATCTGCACATTGGCATGCTCAGCCGCCAGCGCATTGTCGGACCACGAGCCGATGAACGAAAGCCGATGCTGGATGTCCGGCCTGATCGACTTTGCACCCTCGAAGAACGCATTGATCTGGTCGTTGACGTCATTGGCTGGAAAGGTGCCGACGATGCCAACCATGCCTGTCTTGGTGGTATGGCCAGCCAGCATCCCAAGCAGGTAGGAAGGCTCATGCAGCCGCTTGTAGATCCAGTATTGATTTGGCCCGGCTGGGTGATTGCCGGAGCCGGTGACAACAAACATCAGGTCGGGGAACTCGACACTCAGCTTCTGGACCTGGTCCGAATAGGTGCCATGGCCCCAGATGATGTCGTATTCACCACTCTCTGCGTAGAAACGCATGGCGTTCTCAGCATCGTCTCCGTACAGCGGATCGGTATGTTCCCATGCAATCTCCAGCCCCTCGGGCCTTTCCTGTTTCAGTTGCTCAAGCGCGTCGAGCAGTGTCCGGTCCCAGCCGACGTCAGGCAGGTCCTGCAGGATAACAGCCAGTTTCAGCGTCTTTGGGACATCCGCGAATGAGCGTACAAGCCCCGACAGAAGCAGGGCGCCCGCCGTGCCCAGGATTGCCGTGCGTCGCGTAATGGTATTCGTCATCGCTTGATCCTCTCATTCCAGTCCGAGAACTGTCCAATGCCGCCCTGTCGTCATCCGGATGTTCTTGTCTTTTCCGGTTGCCTACTTGGAGGCGGCGATCGCCTGGACAACGTCCCCATGGCGTTGTTGGCAGCCGGTCTTCCGGCTTAGGTCCGAAACTTCCACGGCGAAGGTCGGCTAACAATGGCTGCGATTTCTTTCGCGCATATCCACAATTAATCATGTCCGAAAATGCGCCCATGACTAGAGCATAGTGCCGAAAAGTGTGAAGCGGTTTTCACGGACAAACGGAAACCGTTTGTCCAGACATCATGCTCTATCTCTTTGATCTAGAGGCGGATTCCGATTTCAGGTCGATTCGACCTGAAATAATCCGGCTCTAGTGTGCGCCGATACCGTTGCCGGCCACGACGCCATAACGCAGGCCCCTTTCGCGCAGCCAGCGGCGGTAGGCGGCCGACGCGGCGTCGGCGCGGATCGGCACCTCGGAACGGGAATCCAGCGGCAGCCTCTTCGGAACCTGATTCTCCAGGATCGGCTTGTCCTGACCCAGGATGGTCTGATGAAATCGCCTCCTCGACACAGGCGACGACATGCCAGTCGTTGAGCGCAACGGGATCGAGATGAGAGAAATTGCTCATGGTGCTGTCCAGCCTGGAATGTCTGTTGTCGGCGAACGGATCTGGCCAAGGCGCGACCGGCAACCAGGTTGCAAGACATCGGTCCGTTGCCTGACGCCGGATCAACCCTGATTGCCCGACAATTCATTTGTGCCTGGAAAACCGCCATGTCCGCTCTTGAGGAAAGCATATCGCCAGTTCACCCGCCCGGTTCTGGAGGCAATGCTTGCCTCGTCACCCGGAGGCACGTGGGCAACCATCAGGCGTTGCGCTTCTGCTCTCTGAGCTCGGTCGGTGAACAGTCGAACGCCAGCTTGACCTGCCGCGAGAAATGATAGGGGTTCTTGTAGCCGACCTGGTAGGCGATCTCGCTGATCGACAGTCCTGTCCGCTGCAGCAGATGCGTGCCGTAATCGAGGCGGCAACGCCACAGATATTTGGCCGGCGTCATGCCGAGATGTTTCTTGAACGCCGAGACCAGATATTGCGGACTGACGCGCACCTGCTGCGCCACCCGCTCGATCGACAGATCGGCGGCAAAGTTCTCTTCGAGGAAACGGCGTGCCTGCAGGATCGTCTGCGGGATCGGCCGCTCCGCCTCGATCACCTCGGCCTCGTAGATGAAGGCGTGGAGCAAGGCGTTGGTCAGCGACTCGCGAACACCACTGCGGCCGCCACGCTCGCCGAGGCCAAGATCAACACCCAACTGCATGAGGGTGTGGACCATCGGCGAGGCGACGATGAACGGCGCGAACTTCTCGCGCTCCTTGTACAGCCACGCCGCGTTCTGCGGCCGGCCATCGCACCAGCTGACATGGGTCAGCGTTTCCGGCGCCACCGACGTCATGTAGCGATCACGCGTGAGCGACAGAGCACATTGTCCTGCCTCCAGTTGCAGGACGCTGTCATCCGCCTCGAGCGTCAGGGATCCGACGTGGACAAGCATGAAGGCCAGATAGTCGCCACCGATCGGCCCGTAGTCGCCGCCATTCTCATAGGTTAGTTCGCCGAAGGTGTTCTCGCGGCTAAGGTCGATCGGTGGCAGGCGCATATCGGCTTCCCCCTGTCAGACTGCCGGTGCCATGCAAATGAAGTCGATCCGCGTTCCGGCTGCGTCTCCAATTGTCGAAGCTATGGCCTCGTGACGCAAGATACCGCCAATCAACCTGCTCATGGCGGCAGACCGATGCTTCCACGCGCACAGGCCCAGGCTAGCCGAGGCGATCCGCCAGGCCAGAGAGGCCGCCCTTGAACGCTCGCTGGTCAACGGCTTGTCGAGATCGACGTCGAGCCGCGCTGGCCAGTCGTCGTCACTCGGGTGGGATCACACTGGTGGACATAGCCGGAATGAAGGGCGCCTTGGTCAAAGGCGCCCTTCGCATCGGCGGCGCGCTTCGGTCCTGGAGGTACGGACTCAAGCATTTTGAGAGGAGCCACCCGATGAGCTCACTGGGCCGGCTTGCCCAGCGAGCATTCGTATATTTCGGCGAAGTGCTACAACAATCCGCTAGAAGTCGCGCTGGAAGCGGAGGAGGCCGCCGACGCTATTCTCTTTCGTAGCGCCGACCCAGTTACGGTTGTCAATCTGGCCAAACTTGCCATCGTGGTTATAGTCAACTTCGGCCGTGACCGTGAAGCCGGGGACGACATCGTAGGCAACGTTTGCCGCGACACCGTAATTCTTGTCATCGTCAGCGGAAACCTGGAGATTGAACGAGGTCTTCTCGTTGAACTTGTAGGTGCCGCCTCCCCAGACTGCCCAGTTGCCGCCCCACTGCTTATAGAAGTTGCGGTCGATGTTCTTGTCGGTGCCGTAGCCGGCCATCAAGAACAGAGACAGAGCGCTCGAAGCGTTCACGTCCAAGCGAACCTTGCCGGCATATTCTTCGAAGGTGCTGTCATAAGCAGCGACGCCCGTGATCGCGCCCCAGCCCTGCGTGTACTTCACGCCGCCGACGACATGCGGGACATAGCTGTCGATCGTGTCGTAACCC
>NZ_RZRW01000214.1:0-9115 GCF_003998745.1 Mesorhizobium sp. M7A.F.Ca.US.014.04.1.1
GGTTCAAGCAGATCAATGACGCCATCGGCTACAGCCAGGGCGACGAGCTGATCCGCGCCTTCACCAAGCGCTTGAAGACGTGCGTGCCGCCGCGCGCGCTGATCGGACGCATCGGCGCCGGTGAATTCGCGATCCTGCTCCCCGACAACCAAGTCGCAGGGTCCTTGGAAAGCACCATAGAGAGGCTCATCGACGAGATGATGGAGCCCTATGATCTCGGTACGCACCTGCAATCGGTCAGCCTGTCGGTCGGCATCGTGGCGATGCCAAAGGACGGTGTCGATCCCGTCCTCATCCTGCGCCGCTCCAATCTGGCGCTGCAGAACGCGCGCGCCAGCGGCGTCGGCAACTGGTCCGTCTTCCATGCCGAAATGGGCAGGGTCGCCGACCATCGCCAGTGGATCGAATCCGAACTGCATACAGCCTTCGAGCGCGGTGACTTCGACCTTCATTACCAGCCGCAGCTCGATCTCCCGACCGGCCGCATCGTCGGCTACGAAGCGCTGATCCGCTGGCGGCATCCGGAACGCGGCATGATCCCGCCGATGGAGTTCATTCCGATCGCCGAGGAAACCGGCATGATCGGCCCGATCGGCGAATGGGTGCTGCGCAAAGCCTGCAGCGACGCCCGGCATCTGCCCGACGACTGCTTCGTCGCCGTCAACATCTCGCCCGTCCAGTTCATGACCAAGGACTTCGTCGGCATCGTGCGCGACACCATGACGAGCACCGGCATCAAGCCGTCACGGCTGGAACTGGAAGTGACCGAGACGGCGATGATGCAGGATCGCGACCGCGCCGCCGCCATCCTGAAGGAGCTTGCGGATATCGGCATTTCGGTCGCCGTCGATGATTTCGGCACCGGCTATTCCAATTTGAGCTACCTGATCGATTTCTCATTCGGCAAGCTGAAGATCGACCGGTCCTTCGTCAGCCGCCTCGACACAGATTCCAGCTCCGGCGCGGTCGTCTCGACCATCGTCGGGCTTTCGCGCGCGCTCGGCGTCAGCATCATTGCCGAAGGCGTCGAGACCGAAAGCCAGGCGACACTGCTCAGGGCAGCCGGCTGCGAGGTGGTGCAAGGCTACCTGTATGGCAGGCCCGCCCCCCTCAAGATCAGGGTCGGCGACGTGCATATCACCGATGAGGTCCGGCGCGTTGCCAATCTGCATTGAGTGCGACGCGATATCTGTTTTTGAGCATGATCTTTTCCGAAACCGGTATCCACTTTCGGGATCATGCTTCAACGACGAGCGGAAAGCACCTTGAACATGCCGTCACGAGCGAGTTCGGCATGGCTCGAAAAGACAGCCGCCAAGATCGGTTCGTAGGGAAGCTGACGGTTGGCGACCATGAACAGCCGCCCACCCGGCTTCAAGGCCTTGGCCGCCGCTCGGATCATGCCGGCGCCGATCTCCGGCTCGGCCGCCCGGCTGCGGTGAAAGGGCGGGTTCATGGCAATCGCGTCGTAGCGCTTCTCGACTGGTTCCTTCAGCAGATCGATCCAGAAGAAATTCCTGGCGGTCGGCTGGCTGACCGCTGCCAGATTGAGCTTCGCGGCTTCAAGCGCGGCGAAATCGGCCTCATAGAGGTCGAGCGCCTGAACGCCGGGGGAGCGGGCGGCGATCTCGGCCGCCACATAGCCCCAGCCGGCGCAGAGATCGGCAATGCTGCCACGCAGGTCATTGGGCAGGTTCTCGACCAGCAATTTCGATCCGGTATCGATCCGGTCGAACGAGAACATGCCGGGCGCGGTGTGGCACCGGCCTTCAACCAGCAGAGCGGGGTTGGCAGCGCGCAATTCTTCCGCGGCGGCCAGATCGGCGGGACGTCGCAGCCAGAAGGCAATGCCGTGATATTTGGGCAAATGGCCTTCAAGCGGCACAAGCTCGTCAACGCGCTTGCGCAGGCTGGCAATGCCATCGTCCTTGCCGCCGGCAATGACGACCAGGCCGCCCGGCGCCACGCACTCAAGCGCCTGCGCGATGCGCACTTCGTTCAAGCCGCGATGCCGGCCGGCAAGCACAAGTGCCATATCGAAGCCATCGCCTTCCACTTGCGCGGTGACGACGAAGCCAGACGCCTGCAGCACGCTAAAATGCGGCCGGAAGCCCTGTACGAGGTGAAGCGTCGCCTCAAAGCCTTCAGGCAGGCGAAAACCCGGCTCAGCGCCGAAAAACAGGGCGCGCGTGCCCTTTCCCGGCAAAGCAACAGCCTCCGCCTCGAAGGGATGGAAAAGCGTCTTCAACGGCTCGGCGGACATTGTTCGATCTCGACTTGTCTAAGCGCTTTGAAACCCAGGCTGAAAATGAAAACGGGCGCGACATAAGCCGCGCCCGTTTCGATTCATGATCTCAGACCAATCAGGCGGCGTTTTCTTCGCCTTCGGTCTTCTTGTCGCGGGCGAGTTCCTTGCCGGTGGCCTGGTCGACGACCTTCATCGACAGGCGGACCTTGCCGCGCTCGTCGAAGCCCATCAGCTTGACCCAGACCTTGTCGCCTTCCTTGACCACGTCCGAGGTCTTGGCGACCCGGTCGTTGGCAAGCTGCGAGATGTGGACGAGGCCGTCACGCGGGCCGAAGAAGTTGACGAAAGCGCCGAAGTCCGCGGTCTTGACGACCGTACCTTCGTAGATCTCGCCGACTTCCGGCTCGGCGACGATGGTGTGGATCCACTTCTTCGCCGCCTCGATCTCCTTGGCATTGGACGAAGCGATCTTGACCGTGCCGTCGTCCTCGATGTTGATCTTGGCGCCGGTCTTTTCGACGATCTCGCGGATCACCTTGCCGCCCGAGCCGATCACGTCACGGATCTTGTCGGTCGGGATGTGCATCACTTCGATGCGCGGTGCGAACTCACCCAGTTCCGAACGCGCGCCGGTCAGAGCATGCGCCATCTCGCCGAGGATGTGCTGGCGGCCATCCTTGGCCTGGTCCAGCGCGATCTTCATGATCTCCTCGGTGATGCCTTCGATCTTGATATCCATCTGCAGCGAGGTGATGCCGTTGGCGGTGCCGGCGACCTTGAAGTCCATGTCGCCGAGGTGATCCTCGTCACCGAGGATGTCGGATAGAACGGCGAAACGCTCGCCTTCCTTGATCAGGCCCATGGCGATACCGGCGACGGGCTTGGCCAGCGGCACGCCGGCATCCATCAGCGCCAGCGAGGTGCCGCAGACGGTGGCCATCGACGACGAACCGTTGGACTCGGTGATCTCCGAGACGACACGCAGCGTGTAGGGGAACTGGTCGGCGCTCGGCAGCATCGGGCGAATGGCGCGCCAGGCGAGCTTGCCATGGCCGATTTCGCGGCGACCCGGCGAACCCATGCGGCCGGTCTCGCCGACGGAATAGGGAGGGAAGTTGTAGTGAAGGAGGAACTTCTCCTTGTACATGCCGGTCAGCGAATCGACATACTGCTCATCCTCGCCGGTGCCGAGCGTGGCAACGACCAGCGCCTGGGTCTCGCCGCGGGTGAACAGCGCCGAACCGTGGGTGCGCGGCAGGACGCCGACTTCGGAGACGATCTTGCGGACCGTCTTGAGGTCACGGCCATCGATGCGCGAACCGGTGTCGAGGATGTTCCAGCGCACGACCTTGGCCTGGAGTTCCTTGAATACCGAACCGATCTGCTCGGAAGTGTACTTGGCATCTTCGCCTTCGGCCGGGGCAAACGCTGCCTTGACCTTCGCCTTGACGGCGTCGACGGCGGCGTAACGCTTCTGCTTGTCGACGTTCTTGTAGGCGTTGCTGAGTTCGTCGCCGACGATCTTCAGCATCTCGGCTTCAAGCGCGGAATAGTCCGGCGCGGTGAAGTCGCGCGGCTCCTTGGCGGCGACTTCGGCCAGCTTGATGATGGCGTCGATGACCGGCTGGAAGCCCTTGTGGCCGAACATGACGGCGCCGAGCATCAGCTCTTCGCCCAATTCCTTGGCTTCGGACTCAACCATCAGCACAGCGTCGGCGGTGCCGGCGACAACGAGGTCGAGCTTGGATTCCTGCATCTCGTCGACATGCGGGTTCAGAACGTATTCGCCGTTGATGTAGCCGACGCGGGCGCCGCCGACCGGGCCCATGAAGGGGACGCCGGAGAGCGTCAGGGCGGCCGAAGTGGCAACGATCGACAGGATGTCGGGATCGTTCTCGAGATCATGCTGGACGACGGTGACGACGATCTGGGTGTCGTTCTTGTAGCCGGAGGCGAAGAGCGGGCGGATCGGGCGGTCGATGAGGCGGGAAACCAGCGTTTCCTTCTCGCTCGGACGGCCTTCACGCTTGAAATAGCCACCCGGGATCTTGCCGGCGGCGTAGGTCTTTTCCTGGTAGTTGACGGTCAGCGGGAAGAAATCGAGGCCGGGCTTCGGCTCCTTCATCGAAACGACGGTGGCGAGGACCTTGGTCTCGCCGTAGGTGGCGAGCACCGCGCCATCAGCCTGGCGCGCGATCTTGCCGGTTTCGAGGATGAGCGGACGACCGCCCCATTCGATTTCCACTTTGTGGTGATTGAACATCTCTTGTCCTTAATATGAGGAAAGGGCCGCGCCGTTTCACGGTGCGCGGAGATGCCCTTTCCCTGGCTTCCTTTCTCGGGCAGCCACGGGCAAGACAACGGGAGGCTCGGGTGATTTCGGCGCGGTGCGCGCGCGAGCGTCCTGCAATCCTGCCCCATGACCGTCCATGGGCGGTTTCGAGTGCCCTCTGCACGATCGAAACCGGGTCTGGCCAGTCGATACGACTGGCAGAATGCGCGACCGGCGGGCTCTCCTTCGAAAGCCCGCCGGTCAATTCGTCAACGACGCAGACCGAGCTTCTCGATCAGCGTCTGGTAGCGCGCGTCGTCCTTGCGCTTGAGATAATCAAGCAGGCTGCGGCGCTGGGAGACGAGAGCAAGCAGACCACGGCGGGAATGGTTATCCTTCTTGTGGTCCTTGAAATGGTCGGTCAGGTTCTTGATGCGCTCGGAAAGGATGGCCACCTGGACTTCCGGAGACCCGGTATCGCCCTTGGCGGTTGCGAATTCACCCATCAATTCCTGTTTGCGCTCGGCAGTAATCGACATCGTGTTTTTCCTTATCTGTTTGAGGAAACGGGTCGCCCTCAGCCGGGATGTCGTCCAGCAGGGGCCGGTGCAAGCAAAGCGTCATAGCGCTAAGCTGCGGCGCATATAGTGCAATTCCCCGGAAAACACCAGCCCAATTCACAAGCCGGCTTTTCAGGCCAAAATGGCAGGTTTATCCCTGTCAAAGCCATTTCTTCCATTTGAAGAAGGCGATCAGCCCGAACGCGACAAGCGCCATGAACAGCAGCGACAAGGGATAGCCGTAGTAGGCCTTCAGTTCCGGCATGTTCCAGGGCGAAGACTCCGGATCGAAATTCATGCCCCAGATGCCGACCAGGAAGGTGAGCGGCATGAAGATGACCGAGACGATGGTGAGATAGCTGATAACGTCGTTGGTGCGCGCCTGGCTCAGCGACAGGTGCATCTCGATCAGGCCGGTCAGCATATCGCGCTGGGTCTCGACCAGCTCGATCAGCCTGAGCGCATGGTCGAGCGTGTCGTTGAGGAAGATCTTGGTCTCGGCCTTCACATAGGGCACATCGTTGCGGATCAGCGTCGCCAGCGCATCGCGCATCGGCCACAGCACGCCTTTCAGCACGTTGGCGTCACGCCGCAATTCATGCAGCTGCCGCATCTGGTGTTTGTGCGGCGAATGCAGCATCTGGTCCTCGATGCTGTCGACCATGTCACCGGCGGCCTCGATCGGCGGAAAATAGCTGTCGACGATGGCATCGATCAGCGCATAGGCAAGATAGTCGGCGCCGCGGGCGCGCAGCCGGTTGGGCGCCGAACTTTCAATGCGCTTGCGCACCGGATCGAATGGATCGCCTTCCCGCTCCTGGAAGGTAACGACGAAGTTGCTGCCGAAGAAGACGGCGATCTGCTCATAGCGGTGCGAGGTGACATCGTCGATCATCCTGACGACGACGAAGGCATGGTCCTCGAAGAAGTCGACCTTAGGCCGCTGGCCGGTGTTGACGACGTCCTCCAGCGCCAGCGGATGCAGGCTGAAAATGCGGCCGATCTCCTCGATCAGCGGGATGTTGGCGAGGCCGGTGCAGTCGAGCCAGAGGACCGGCCATTTGTGGCAATGGGTGTTGAGGTCGTCGATGCTGGCATTTTCGATAGTCTTGAATTTTTCGGGCGAGATCAGCGTCAGACGCAGTTCCGAGCGACGCGCCGACGGGTCGGCGATCAGCGTGCCGGGCGACGCACCGACCGGCGGCCGCCGCGTTTTCGCCGGTGCCCGCGTCTTCACGGTCTCAGCCTTTGCCATATTCCCCTCGTGCGAGTCCTCGCCTCGACATTAGACGACAGGAATCAACCGGCAAAGACCCGCTTGGGCTTGAACATGCCTTGCTCAATGGCACCGATGGCGACCAGCTTGCCGCGCGCCGTGGCGCAGGCTTCTTCGGCTTCCACCGGTGCGTCGCGGCCGCGGATGATGACCGGGTTGCCGAGGCGGATCTTGGTTGCCGCGTCATCGCTGATGGCGATCTGCGGCAGGCAATCGAGGGCAGCCGATGTGTCGACCAGAAGCGCATCGATGGCGTCGAAGTCGATTGGCGCTTCCACCTTGTCGGCAGCCTCTGCCTTGTCAGCGGCTTCTGTCGTGTCCGAGCTGTCGACCTCCTCCACACCGAAACGGGCGGCTTCCAGTTCGGCGATGGTGACGAAGTCTTCCGAGGTGAACGGCTCGACCTCGACCCGGCGCAATTCGGAGATGTGACCGAAGCAGCCGATGTCGCGGCCCATGTCGCGGGCCAGCGAGCGCACATAGGTGCCCTTGCCGCACTCGACCTCGAAAACAGTATGGTCGGCGCCATGCTCGACAACGTCCAGACGGCCGATCTCGATCTCTCGCGCGGGTATGTCGACCGTCGCGCCGTCGCGGGCCAGATCATAGGCGCGCTCGCCTGCGATCTTGATGGCCGAGAATTGCGGCGGCGTCTGCATGATGACGCCGGTGTATTTCGGCAGCAGGGCGAGCACTTGGGCTTCCGACGGACGCAGGTCGGATTCTTTCGTCACCGGACCTTCGAGGTCATCGGTCGAACGCTCCTGTCCCCAGGCAACGGTGAAGCGATAGATTTTGGCGCCGTCCTGCACGTAAGGCACGGTCTTGGTAGCCTCGCCAAGCGCGATCGGCAGCATGCCGGACGCCAGCGGGTCGAGCGTGCCTGCATGGCCGGCCTTTTCCGCCTGGAACAGCCATTTGATCTTGGAGACGGCTTCGGTCGAGCCCATGCCGACCGGCTTGTCCAGGATCAGCCAGCCCGAGATCGGCCGGCCCTTCTTCTTGCCGCGACGCGCCACTATTCGGTGTCCTTGTTGTCGTCTTTGTCCTGGTCTGCGTTTTCCTGGTCCTCAGGACCCAAATCGCGCGCCACTTCCGGCGATTTCAAGAGGTCGTTGATCCTGGCAAAATTGTCGAAGGAGGTGTCGAGCTTGAAGCGGAACTCCGGCATGAACTTCATCTGCCGCAGCGCGCCGGAGACACGGCCACGGACGAATTTCGCATGCTTGTTCAACGCCTCGACCACCGCATCGGCATCTTTGGCGCCGAGCGGCGAGACGAAAGCGGTAGCGACCTTCAAATCGGGCGACATGCGCACTTCCGAGACCGACACCACGGTGTTCTCGATCAGCGGATCGATGATCTCGCCGCGCTGCAGGGTTTCGGATAGCGCATGGCGCACCTGTTCGGCGACGCGCAGCATGCGCTGGGATGGGCTGGATGCGGTTGGACGGGGCATTTTTCTCAATCCTGAAAGCGTGAGGCGCGGGATGGAACCGTGCCGCATGTCTCATATGGGCATTCTCAATAGACTTGGGGCGGCGGCCTTTCGACCACCGCCCGGTATGGACAAGTCACTCGAACTCAGAGTGTCCGGGTCACCATCTCGACGCGGAAGCACTCGATGACGTCGCCGACGCGCATGTCCTCGTAGTTCTGGAAGGCCATGCCGCACTCCTGGCCGCCGGGGACTTCCGAAACTTCGTCCTTGAAGCGCTTCAGCGTCTTCAGCGTGCCTTCGTGGATGACGACGTTGTCGCGGATCAGGCGCACGCCCGCACCACGCTCGACCTTGCCTTCGGTGACACGGCAGCCGGCGATCTTGCCGACCTTGGTGATGTCGAAGATTTCGAGGATCTGCGCATTGCCGATGAAAGTCTCGCGACGCTCCGGCGACAACAGGCCCGACAGAGCCGCCTTCACGTCATCCACAAGGTTGTAGATGATCGAGTAGTAGCGGATCTCGATGCCAGCCGCCGCTGCAGCGGCACGTGCCTGGACGTTGGCGCGGACGTTGAAGCCGATGATCGCGGCACCCGAAGTCTCGGCCAGCGACACGTCGCTTTCGGTGATGGCGCCGGCGCCAGCATGGACGATGCGTGCACGCACTTCGTCGGTACCGAGCTTGTCGAGTGCGGCGTTGATCGCCTCGATCGAGCCCTGCACGTCGCCCTTGATGACCAGCGGGAATTCCTTCAGCCCGCTTGTCTGCAACTGCGACATCATCTGCTCGAGCGAACCGCGCTGGCCGGCATGCTTGGCAACCGCCTTCTCGCGCGCCAGACGCTGGCGGTATTCGGTGATCTCGCGGGCACGGGCCTCGTTGTTGACCACGGCGAAGCGATCGCCGGCCTGCGGGGTGCCCTGCAAGCCAAGCACTTCCACCGGCATCGCCGGCGGCGCTTCCTTGATCTGCACGCCACGATCGTTGACCAGCGCACGCACCCGGCCCCATTCATTGCCGGCAACGAGGATGTCGCCCGGCATCAGCGTGCCGGTCTGCACCAGCACGGTGGCAACGGGACCACGGCCCTTGTCGAGCTGGGCCTCGATGACGACGCCTTCGGCGGTACGGTCCGGATTGGCCTTCAGGTCGAGAATTTCGGCCTGCAGCAGGATCGCCTCGAGCAGTTTGTCGAGATTGGTGCCCTTGGTCGCCGACACTTCGACGTCCAGAACTTCACCGCCCATGGATTCGACGAAAACCTCGTGGCGCAGCAGTTCGGAGCGCACCTTCTGCGGATCGGCATCATGCTTGT
>NZ_RZRW01000215.1:0-9094 GCF_003998745.1 Mesorhizobium sp. M7A.F.Ca.US.014.04.1.1
GGTCGGCATAAAAGTGTTTGCCACCGGCGGCATCGGCGGCGTGCACAAGGGCGCCGAAAAGAGCTTTGACATTTCCGCCGATCTCGACGAGCTGGCGCGCACCCCGGTGATTGTCGTCTCGGCCGGCGCCAAGGCGATCCTCGACATCGAAAAGACGCTGGAAGTGCTGGAGACGCGCGGCGTGCCGGTGATCGGCCATGGCTGCGAGACGATGCCGGCCTTCTGGTCCAGGCAATCGCCGTTCCGCGCGCCGCTGACCTTGCACGAGCCGGAAGAGATCGCGCATTTCTACCAGACGAGGGCAGCACTTGGGCTTGCTGGCGGCATGCTGATTGCCAATCCTGTGCCGGAAAACCAGGAAATCCCGGCTGCGGAGATGGCGGGCTATATCGACGCCGCGCAGAAGGCCGCCGAGGCACAACATGTCACCGGCAAGGCAGTGACGCCATTCCTGCTGGGAAAGATCCTCGAACTGACCGGCGGCAGGAGCCTGAAGACCAACATCGCGCTGGTGGAAAACAATGCAAGGTTGGCGGCGAGGATAGCCAGGGCATTGTAGGGCACGGCCTCCAAGGTCGGCGGGACAGAGGGGGGTGCTGTCCCTCCGCTGTGCCAAGAAGGTTGGCATTCACTTCCCCGCCCGCCGCCCCGCCTCATACGCCCGGCGTGCCCAGGCCGCCATCTCCTCGGGATCATCGAAAGCGCTGTCGGGAACGCTCCAGTAGGGCATGGCGACCAGCTTGCCGTGGCGCGAGCCGGTATAGGTCCATTGCGTGCAGCCGGCGGCCTCGAACTCGGGCGCGCTTTGCTCGTCGGCTTTCAGCATCAATTCGCCACGCAACACGATGGCGACGATGACGCCGTCGAAATAGATGCCCTTGCCGCCGAACAGTTTGCGGATGCTGACAGGGCCGAGACCCTCGAACAGTTCGGCGATGCGTTCATTGTCCATGCCGCGATCATGTCACCGGCATCTGGCCTTGTCATCGCCGCAACCAAAATCATGCTGACAGGTTGAGAGAGGTATCGGAGTTTTCCCGCCATGCCGCTTCTGCTGAAAGGGTCCTGTCGCTGCAATGCCGTGCGTTTCGAGGTGGAGAGCCACACGCCGGCGCCATTCATGCTGTGCTACTGCTCGATCTGCCGCAAGCAGCAGGGCGGCGGCGGGTTTGCCATCAATCTCGGTGCCGACAACGAGACACTGAACATCAGGGGCAAGCGCAGCCTCGGCGTCTTTCGGGCGGAGATCGAGGACGACGAGCATCCGCATTGCGAAATCTCAACCGGCGAGCGCAATTTCTGCAAGAAATGCGGCTCAGCCCTTTGGCTCTACGATCCAACCTGGCCGGAGCTTGTGCATCCCTTCGCCTCGGCGATCGACAGCGACCTGCCCATCCCACAGAGCAAGGTGCACCTGATGCTGAAATACAAGGCGAACTGGGTCGAGCCGGTGGTTGGCAAGCACGACAAGGTCTTCGACGTCTATCCCGAGGAATCGATCGCCGATTGGCACAAGCGGACGGGCATGTGGGTGGAGTGAGTTTCTTCGCCCCGTTTACGGGGAGGTGAGGAGTGATCCGCGCAGCGAACGAAAAGCCAATTGCTTGGATTTTCTAACGACGTACGCCGGCAGGCTGGGCGGAGCTAACTCTGGAGAGGCTGGCGCTGCCCCTCATCCGTCACTTCGTGACACTTTCTCCGCGTAAACGGGGCGAAGGAAAAAATCAGGCCGAAGCGCGTGCCTCTGCCAGTGCCTTCAGGTCGGCCGGCTTCAGTTCGACGGATTCGCCGCAGCCGCAGGCCGAGCTCTGGTTCGGGTTGTGGAAGGTGAAGCCGGTGCGCAGCGTCGTCTGCTCGAAATCCATCTCGGTGCCGAACAGGAATAGCGCGGCCTCGGGCGCGACATAGACATGAGCGCCGTCGCGCTCGATATGGTCGTCCTTGGTGTTGGGCTCGGTCACCAGATCGACCGTATATTCCATGCCGGCGCAGCCGCCCTTCTTGATGCCGAGGCGGATGCCATGCGCGTTGTCGCGGGTGGCGACGATCTCGCGCACCCGGTCGGCGGCCTTTTCGGTCATGGTGATGACGGCGAAGCGTCCCATTCTTTTTCCTTCCATTCCATGCAGGTTCAAGGCCTGCCGAATGATTCCTCACCTAAAATGGTGAAGTTTTATCCCTCGCGCAAGTGTGCCAGGCTTGACGCTAGTACCAGCCCACCGCCACCTGCGCCTCTTCCGACATGCGGTCGGCCGACCATGGCGGGTCGAAGGTCATGTTGACCTCGACGCCGGACACGCCTTCGACGGCGCCGACGGCATTTTCGACCCAGCCGGGCATTTCGCCGGCGACAGGGCAGCCGGGAGCGGTCAGCGTCATGTCGATCTTGACCGAGCGATTGTCCTCGATGTCGATCTTGTAGATGAGGCCGAGTTCGTAGATATCGGCCGGGATTTCCGGATCGTAGACCGTCTTCAGCGCCGATACGATGTCGTCGGTCAACCGCGCCAGTTCGTCGGCTGGAATGGCCGATCCCGAAACCAGCGCATTGGGCGCGGTTTCCGGAGTGGTCTCGGCAGCGATGCTTGCATCATCCATGGTCGTCACCCAAAAAAATCGTCATCCGAAGAATTTGCGCGCTTTCTCAAGCGCCTCGGCCAAAGCGTCGACTTCGGCCCTGGTATTATACATGCCGAACGATGCCCTGCATGTGGAGGTTACGCCGAAACGTTTCAACAGCGGCTGGGCGCAATGGGTGCCCGCGCGGACAGCAACGCCCTGCCTGTCTATCACCATCGACACGTCGTGCGCATGAATGCCTTGCAGTTCGAACGAGATGATGGCGCCCTTGCCGGGCGCATCGCCGAAGATGCGCAGCGAATTGATGGCGCGCAGCCGCTCATGCGCATAAGTCTTGAGGTCTTCCTCATGCGCGGCGATGCGCTCGCGGCCGATCGTTTCCATATAGTCGAGCGCGGCACCCAGTCCGATCGCCTGCACGATCGGCGGCGTGCCGGCTTCGAAACGATGCGGCGGCTCGTTGTAGGTGACGATGTCTTCCGTCACCTCCTCGATCATCTCGCCACCGCCCATGAAGGGGCGCATGCCCTGGAGAATGTCCTTCTTGCCGTAGAGCACCCCGATGCCCGAAGGGCCATAAACCTTGTGCCCGGTGAAGACGAAGAAGTCGCAGTCGAGATCCTGCACATCGATCGGCATATGCACGGCGCTCTGGCTGCCGTCGACGAGGACGGGAATTCCACGCGCATGCGCGATGCGCACGATTTCCTTGATCGGCGTCACCGTGCCCAGCGCATTCGACATCTGCGTGACGGCGACCAGTTTGGTGCGGTCGGTCAGCCGTTTTTCGAATTCCTCGATGTGGAGGACGCCGAGATCGTCGACCGGCACCCAGACCAGCTTGGCGCCCTGCCGCTCGCGGATAAAATGCCAGGGAACGATGTTGGAGTGGTGCTCCATGATCGACAGCACGATCTCGTCGCCCTCGCCGATGTTGGGCATGCCATAGCCATAGGCCACGGTGTTGATGGCCGAGGTCGTGTTCGAGGTGAAGATGATGTTGTCGGTGCTTGGCGCGTTGAGGAAACGGCGTACCGTTTCGCGCGCCTTTTCGTAGGCGTCGGTCGCGGCATTGGACAGGAAATGCAGGCCACGATGGACGTTGGCATATTCCTGGCTGTAGGCGTGCTGGACAGCGTCGAGCACCGCCTGCGGCTTCTGTGCCGAGGCGCCATTGTCGAGATAGACCAGCTTCTTGCCATAGACTTCCCGCGACAGGATCGGGAAATCGCGGCGGATCGCTTCGACGTCGTAGGGAATGTTTTCGAGTTTCTGGTCCATTTCAAAGTCCTTGCCGGCCAAGGCCGAGATCCTTCCAACACCCCTCATCCGACCGAGCTTCGCTCGGCCACCTTCTCCCACAAGGGGAGAAGGTCTAGCGCTTTACCTTCTCCCCTTGTGGGAGAAGGTGGATTGGCGCGTAGCGCCAAGACGGATGAGGGGTGGCTTTGCCGGACCCCATCCAATTAGCCGTGTGCCACGAACCAGCCGTCGAGCCGCGCTTCCAGCGCTTCGACGATCGCCTCGTCGTCCAGTTCCTCGATCACCTCGGCGACGAAGGCCTTCACGAGCAGCCCCCGCGCGCTTTTCTCGTCGACGCCGCGCGCCATCAGGTAGAACAGATGATCGTGGTCGATCTCGGTGACCGTCGCGCCATGGCCGCAAATCACGTCGTCGGCGAAGATTTCAAGCTCCGGCTTGGTCGAGAACTCGCCGTCGTCCGACAGCAACAGCGTGTTGCATGCCATCTTGGCGTTGGTCTTCTGCGCATATTGATGGACGTTGATGCGGCCCTGAAACACGCCGCGCGCCTTGCCCGTCACCACGTTGCGGATGATCTCCGTCGAGGTCGTGTGCGGCACGGCGTGGTCGAGAACCATGGTCACGTCGGTATGGGTGTCGCCGGCCAAGAGGTTGATGCCGCGCAGCTTGAAATCGGCGCCTTCGCCAGTCGTCCTGACCATGATCTCCTGGCGCACGAGCTTGCCGCCGGCGTTCATGACGAACAACGTCAGCTTGGCATTCTTGCCGATATGGGCCTTGAACTGGGCCAGATGCGTCGCCGTTTCCGGCTGTTCCTGGACAATCAGCCACGTCACCTCGGCGCCTTCGCCGAGCACGAGCTGGCTGACCGAGCTGCCCAGGGCAGCGCCGTCACCTGTCTGCCGTTCGACGATGACGGCCTTGGCGCCGGCGCCGACACGCACTGGCAGGCGCACATGGGTCTGGCCGCCGGCCTGCAGGTTCTGCAGCTCGACCGGCTTTTCGAGTTCCACGCCATCGGCGATGTCGACAAAATATCCGTCGGCGACGAAAGCCGTGTTCAGCGCGCCGATGGCGTCGTCGCTGCCATAGGGGTCGAGCCCAGGTGCTGCGCTGCCGTCGACCAGCTTTTCCGACAGGCGCTGGAAAGAGACGCCTTCAAGAACCGGCACTTTGGCGTCGGACTTGCCGTTCAGGATCGACACCACAGTGGAACCGTCAACGATCGGCGCAATGGCCTTGGCCATGGCGGCAGGGTCGAAGTCCGGCACGGTATTCAGCAACCGGCGCAAGTCGGTATAGTGCCAGGATTCGACGCGCCGCGTCGGCAGGCCGTGCTTGATCGTCTCGATGGCGTCGTCGCGCTTCAGCATCACCGCGCCGTCGCCCGGCAGCAGCGACAGCCGGTCGCCGAACGCGTCGATCAACGCTGTCTCGGCCGGTGTCCGCTGCGGTTGTGCGTGCATGTTCATCGGTATTACCTCTGGCATCTCACGCTGCTTCGCCGATCACGCCGGCATAGCCATTGGCTTCCAGGTCGAGCGCCAGCGACTTGTCGCCTGACTTGATGACCTGCCCCTTGTAGAGCACATGCACGGTGTCGGGCACGATGTGCTCAAGCAGGCGCTGGTAGTGGGTGATGACCAGGAACGCCCGGTCCGGCGCGCGCAGCGCGTTGACGCCGTCGGAAACGATCTTCAGCGCATCGATGTCGAGGCCGGAATCGGTCTCGTCGAGCACGCACAATTTCGGCTCCAGCAATTTCATCTGCAGGATCTCCGCCCGCTTCTTCTCGCCGCCGGAAAAGCCGACATTAAGCGGCCGCTTCAGCATCGCCATCTCCATGCTGAGCGAGGCGGCGGCTTCCTTCACGCGCTTCAAAAATTCCGGGATCTTCAGCGGCTCCTCGCCGCGCGCCTTGCGCTGCTCGTTCATCGCCACTTTCAGGAATTCCATGGTGGCGACGCCCGGTATCTCCATCGGATACTGGAAGGCGAGGAAGATGCCTGACGTGGCGCGCTCGGCCGGATCCATTTCGAGGATCGACTGGCCGTTGTAGAGGATGTCGCCCTCGGTCACCTCATAGTCCTCGCGACCGGCGAGGATGTAGGACAGCGTCGATTTGCCCGAGCCGTTCGGCCCCATGATCGCGGCAACCTCGCCGGCTTTCACCGTCAGGTTCAGACCGCGGATGATTTCGGTGCCGTCATCGACGATGCGGGCGTGCAGGTTTCTGATTTCAAGCATTTTTTCGTTTCCTGAATATCTGTCCGGTCAGCCGACCGAGCCCTCAAGCGAGATACCGATCAGCTTCTGCGCCTCGACAGCGAATTCCATCGGCAGTTGCTGGATGACGTCCTTGACGAAGCCGTTGACGATCAGCGCGATCGCCTCCTCTTCAGGGATACCGCGCTGCATGACGTAGAATTTCTGGTCCTCGGAAATCTTCGACGTGGTCGCTTCGTGCTCGAACTGCGCCGTCGAATTCTTGGCTTCCATGTAGGGCACGGTGTGCGCGCCGCACTGGTCGCCGATCAGCAGGGAATCGCAGTTGGTGAAGTTGCGGGCGTTGGTCGCCTTGCGGTGCGCCGAGACCTGGCCGCGATAGGTGTTCTGCGAGAAGCCGGCGGCGATGCCTTTGGAGATGATGCGGCTCGACGTGTTCTTGCCGAGGTGGATCATCTTGGTGCCGCTGTCGACCTGCTGATAACCGTTCGAGACAGCGATCGAATAGAACTCGCCCGAGGAATCGTCGCCGCGCAGGATGCAGCTCGGATATTTCCAGGTGATCGCCGAGCCGGTCTCGACCTGCGTCCACGAGATCTTCGAGCGATCGCCACGGCAGTCGCCGCGCTTGGTGACGAAATTGTAGATGCCACCCTTGCCCTCGGCGTCTCCGGGATACCAGTTCTGCACCGTCGAATATTTGATCTCGGCATCGTCGAGCGCCACCAGTTCGACGACGGCGGCATGCAGCTGGTTCTCATCGCGCTGCGGCGCCGTGCAGCCTTCGAGATAGGAGACGTAAGCCCCCTCCTCGGCGATGATCAGCGTGCGCTCGAACTGGCCGGTGTTCTTCTCGTTCATGCGGAAATAGGTCGACAGCTCCATCGGGCAGCGCACGCCCTTGGGCACGAAGACGAACGAGCCGTCGGTGAACACGGCCGAATTCAGCGTGGCGTAATAATTGTCGGAGGTCGGCACAACCGAGCCGAGATACTTCTTCACCAGTTCGGGATGCTCGCGGATGGCTTCCGAGATCGAGCAGAAGATGACGCCGGCCTGCGCCAGCTCCTTCTTGAAGGTGGTGACGACGGAAACGGAATCGAACACGGCGTCGACGGCGACGCGGCCCGATTTGTAGACATTGTCGCTGACTTCCTCGAGTTCCGAGGCGTCGGTCTTCTGCACGCCGGCGAGGATTTCCTGCTCGCGCAGCGGAATACCGAGCTTCTCGTAGACCTTCAAGAGTTCGGGATCGACATCGCTGAGCGAGGTCGGGCCGGGCGTGCTCTTGGGCGCCGCGTAGAAGTAGATGTCCTGGAAATCGATCTTGGGATAGTGGACGCGCGCCCAGGTCGGCTCGTCAAGCGTCAGCCAACGGCGATAGGCTTCCAGACGCCATTCCAGCATCCAGGACGGTTCGTCCTTCTTGGCCGAAATGAAACGGATAATGTCTTCGCTGAGGCCTTTGGGGGCCTTATCCATCGCGATTTCGGTCTGGAATCCATATTTATATTGGTCGACGTCGATCTTTCGGACCCGATCGATCGTGTCCTGCACAGCAGGCATATGCGTTCTCCATCCACGCCGGGGTCAAGGCCCGACAGTTTTCAAACTATGGCACCGCCAAAACGAACCCCAAAAAGGCGCTTGCGGCAGCGTAAGTTTCATATAGTGCGCTTCGACCGGAAATTCACCCGGCCAGCATGAAACGCACGGCTCTACCAGGCCGAATGGCCCAAATCATTTTCGTCAAGCATCGGATTTTCCCGAAAATCGCTACGCGCTTTTCGGTCCGATGCCCCAACCGCTCACGCGGCTTTTTCTCTATCCGCCCGACGCGCGGCGATTCCCGTCAGCGCAACGCGAAACAACTCGATGTCTTCCGCGCCCGTCGCCGGACCGATCGACACGCGCAAGGCGCCAAGGCTGTCACCGTATCCCATGGCTTTCAGCACATGGCTCGGTCCGACCTTGCCGGACGAACAGGCAGAGCCGGCCGACAGCGCTACGCCGGCCAGGTCGAAGGCGATCTGCGCGGTTTCGGCTTTGACGCCCGCAATAGCGAAGAATGCCGTATTGGCAAGCCTTGGCGCACCGGTTCCGAAGATTTCCGCGTCCGGCACCAGCGTTTTCACGATGGCCTCGATCTCGTCGCGGCGCCGGCGCACCGCATCTATGGCCGGCAATCCGGCCAGGGCCTCGCGGGCGGCCGCGCCAAAACCGGCAATGGCAGCGAGGTTTTCAGTCCCGCCGCGATGGCCCTTTTCCTGACCGCCGCCATTGATCAACGGCTTCGGCATCATCAGATCCGAAGCCGCGACGATGGCGCCGACGCCCTTGGGACCACCGATCTTGTGCGAGGACAGAATCAGATAATCGGCGTAACCCGCTGATAGATCGATCGAAACACGCCCGGCGGCCTGCACGGCGTCGACCATGAGGATGCCGCCCGCCGCCTTGACGATCCCGGCGATGCGATCGATCGGCTGGATGACGCCGGTCTCGTTGTTGGCGGCGTGGATGGCAACCAGCGGCAGGCCTTCGCTCTTGTCATGACCACTGAGCGCTGCCGCCAAAGCGTCGAGATCGGCGATACCGTTGGCGTCGACGCCGATCCGGTTTACCTGCACTGCCGGGAAATGTCCGCCGTTCAACAGGCAGGGATGATCGGCCTCCGACACGTAAAGCCGGCTCATGCGCACCGTGCCGCGCCCCATCTGCCAGTCGGGTGACAGCAGCGTCGAGGCTGCTTCCGTGGCACCGGAGGTGAACACGACGTGCTCGGGCTTGGCGTTGACGAGCGCCGCCACGTCACGCCTTGCGGTCTCGATCAGACGGCGGGCCGCCCGCCCCTCGGCGTGAACCGATGACGGATTGGCGGCGACATCGAGCGCCGCGACCATAGCTTCGCGGGCCGCGGCAAGCAGCGGCGCACTGGCATTGTAGTCGAGATAGGCGCGTTTTGCGGCCATTTTCGTCCGTCAAGTCCCGTCAGAAGCCATTCCGCCGTCGTATGGCGTTATTT
>NZ_RZRW01000216.1:0-9086 GCF_003998745.1 Mesorhizobium sp. M7A.F.Ca.US.014.04.1.1
GACGCCGCCGATCAGGCCGAAAAAGGTCGGCAGGAAGGGCAGTTTTATCGGCCCGCCGACGAGCTTCGGACGCAGTGTCTTGTCGACGATGAACAGCTCGACCGCACCCCAGAGGAACAGTGCCAGCCCGGCCATCGGCGAGCCGCTGGCGGCGAGGTAGATCGAGACCAGCGTCAAGGACAGCGGTGCGCCGCCGGGGATCAGCGCCATGACGCCGGTCAGGGCGCCAAGCGTGACCGGCGACGGCACGCCGGCCAGCCAGTAGGCGATGCCCAGCACCAGCCCTTCGCCGATGGCGATAACGGTCATGCCGGTCACGGTCGAGGAGATCGTCGCCGGCACGACGCGCGAAATCCGCTCCCATCTGGTCGGCAGGAGGCGCTCGCCGAGACGGTCGACCTGGCCCGCAAAGTGCTCGCCGTCGCGATAGGCGAAGAACAGCGCGATCATCATGAACAGCAGCGTCAACAGCAGGCCGAAAGCACTGCCGCCTGCGGCCAGCACGCCGCGATAGATGCTGCCGATATTAGCGCCGCTGACCAGCTGGATCAGCTCACCAATGCCGCCGGGATGGCCGAAATTGGTGGTCCACTGTTCGTTCAGCCACTCGCCCACGACAGGCATGGTGGCGATCCAGTGTGGCGTCACCGCGCCGTGGCGGTTGGTCTCGATCGCCCAGGCGACCCATTCGCGGACCTCGTTGATCGCATAGGTGCCGGCGAGCGCGATCGGGATCACCAGGAAGGCGAGGATGAACAGGATGGCGAAGGTCGCGGCGATGGTGCGGTTGCCGCCGACCGCGACAAGCAGGCGGCGGTAGAGCGGCCAGCTGGCGAAAGCGATGACGAGCGCCGCCAGCACCGGAAACAGGAAGCCGTGGAAGAAATAGACGCCGGCGGCAACGATCAGCACCAGCAGCCAGCGTGCCGCCGACAGCGGCGGGATGACGGCTGCCCTGAGCGGCGTCGACAGGCCGAAGAGGCGCTGCTGCCGTTCCGGTTTCTGGATTCTTGCTTCCTTCAAACGCCTGGCTCTCCCAAACACCCCTCCTGTCTATGCACTGATATAGTGCAGCAATCGTGACGATAGTCCAAATGAGATGGTGAAGCTGCCAATCTCCCCCCTCGTGGGGGAGGCCCGGCAGGACAGAGGGGGGTGTGAAGGATCGCGGCCTTGGATTTGGACCGTGAGCCGCAAACCAATCGAGTATCTGTGAACTCGACCGTCGGCGGGACAGCGCCCCCCTCTCCCTGCCGGGCATCTCCCCCACGAGGGGGGATCGGCAGCTTCACTCGCTACCCAAATTTCCCCGTCCTCGGGAATCCCTTCGGCACCATGCGTCCGGCCGAGGCACGGGCGCCGATCCATTCAGCCAGTTCCTCGCGCGACCTTGTGAAGGTGCGGTCGGCTGAATCCTGCCAGGAGAGGCCGCTCTCCAGCGTGAACGGCTTGAGATCGAGAAGGCCGCCATCCTTGTATTTCTGCAGGCGCACGCCCTTGCCGCGGCCCATCTCCGGAATCTCTGCGAGCGCGAACACCAGCATTTTGCGATTCTCGCCGACGATGGCGAGATGGTCGCCGGTGACCGGGATGCAGCGCTTGGCTTCGTCCGGCGCCTTGACGTTCATCACCTGCTTGCCCTTGCGGGTGTTGGCAACGACTTCCTCCTCCGGCACGATAAAACCGTTGGCGTCGTGCGAGGCCAGCAGCAGCTTGCGCTTCGGATCGTGAACGAAGGCGGTGACGATGTCCTGGTCATTGTCCATATCGACGATGATGCGGATCGGCTCGCCATGGCCGCGCCCGCCAGGCAGCCGGTCGGCGCCGATGGTGTAGAACTTGCCCCCGGTGGCGAAGACCAGCACCTTGTCAGTGGTCTGCGCATGGAAGGCGAGCTTGAGGCTGTCGCCCTCTTTGAAGGTCAGCGTCGAGAGATCGGCCAGATGCCCCTTCATCGCCCGCAGCCAGCCCTTTTCCGAGACGACGACGGTGACCGGCTCGCGCTCGATCATGGCATGGGCGATGTCGGTCAGATCATGCTCGGGCGCGTCGGCGAACTGGGTGCGGCGCTTGCCGAGCTCGGTCTCCGGACCGAACTTGTCGCGGATGTTGGTGACTTCCCACTTGATCGTCGCCCACTGCTTCTCGTTTGAAGCAAGCAGTGCCTCGATCTGCTTTTTCTCCGCGCTCAGGCCGTCGAATTCCTTGCGGATCTCGAATTCTTCAAGCTTGCGCAGAGCGCGCAGCCGCATGTTGAGGATGGCTTCGGCCTGGGTGTCGGTGAGCGACCAGCGGGCCATCATGACCTGCTTTGGCTCATCCTCCTCGCGGATGATCCTGATCACCTCGTCGATGTTGAGGTAGGCGATCAGGTAGCCGGCAAGTATCTCCAACCGTCTTTCGATTTCGCCGAGGCGATGTTTCGAGCGGCGGACCAAAACCTCGCGGCGGTGCTCGAGCCACTCCTGCAGCACGCCCTTCAGCGACAGCACGTTGGGCACCTTGCCGCGCGACAGCACATTCATGTTGAGCGGGAAGCGGCTTTCGAGCTCGGTCAGCTTGAACAGCGATTCCATCAGGATGCCGGGGTCGACCGAACGGCTCTTCGGCACCAGCACGACGCGGACGTCCTCGGCGCTTTCGTCCCTGATGTCCTCGAGCAGCGGCAGCTTGCGCGCCATCAGCAGCTCGGCGATCTTCTCGATCAGCCGCGCCTTCTGCACGCCGTACGGGATTTCGGTGACAACGATGCTCCAGGTGCCCCTGCCCTGGTCCTCCTGGAACCACTTCGAGCGCACGCGAAAGCCACCGCGACCGGTTTCGTAGGCTTCGAGGATCGAGGCGCGGCTGTCGACGATGATGCCGCCGGTCGGGAAATCCGGCCCCTGGACAAAGTCCATCAGCTTCGCCACCGGCGCGTCCCGGTTTTCGATCAGGTGAAGTGCGGCATCGCAAAGCTCGGCGGCGTTGTGGGGCGGGATCGATGTCGCCATGCCCACCGCGATGCCGGACGAGCCGTTGGCCAAAAGGTTGGGAAAGGCGCCGGGCAAAACCACCGGCTCCTCGTCTTCTTCATTGTAGGTCGGCCGATAATCGACGGCATCCTCGGTGATGCCGGACAAAAGTTCGGTCGCCACATCGGTCATGCGCGCTTCGGTGTAGCGCATGGCGGCGGCGTTATCACCGTCGATGTTACCGAAATTGCCCTGCCCGTCGACCAGGGGATAACGCATCGAGAAATCCTGCGCCAACCGCACCAGCGCGTCATAGATCGACTGGTCGCCATGCGGGTGGAACTTGCCCATCACCTCGCCGACGATGCGGGCGCATTTGGCAAAGCCCTGATCGGGGTTGAGCCGCAGCAGGCGCATGGCGTGCATGATGCGGCGATGGACCGGCTTCAGTCCGTCGCGCACATCGGGCAGCGCCCGGTGCATGATGGTCGACAGCGCATAGGCCAGATAGCGCTCTTCCAGCGCCTTCTTCAGATCGACCGGCTCGATGTGATCGCCACCGCCATTTTCAGGCGGCAAAAGCCTTTTTCCCATGGGCTCGGACTAGCCGAGCGGGTGATTCGCGGCAAGAGCCCGACGGAGATACCGGCCTTTCTGCAACATGAAACCATACCCCAGCGGATGTCGGCCAACATCAGCCTGTTACATGCGGGCTCTATCGCCAAGCGCGACGATATCCGGCTATCGGCTCTTCATGACAAATTCACCGGTTTGCGCAAAGACGGTGGGATCGGGTTTGCCTTTCACCGCGATTTTTGACCAATGTGCCGGGACACGCCTTTTTCCGGTCCAGTTCGTCACGGAATGGTGATGGCGCAAATAATTGAAAAAACAATTTCAGGACACTCTCAGGGACCTTGCGATGACAATCAAACGCTCAATTCTCAAGAAACTGGCTTTTTCGACCTTCTTGCTCACGCTGCCGCTGAATGCGGCCCTCGCACAGGATACGGCAGTGGCCGACCGGCTGAAGGCAGCGCTTGTCGCACAAGGTGTCGACATCACCTGGACCGGGGTGACCGGCGACAACACCAGCATGGTGCTGCAGGGCGTTGCCATCAAACCGGCGGCGGAGAAGGAAGCGCTTCCCATCGGCGACGTCAAACTCGAAGGCGTGACCGAGGCAAATGGCGGCTATGACATCGCCACCGTATCAACGGCTGCCTTCACACACAGCAAGGACGGCGTCACCCTCGACCTCAGCCCCTTCGTCATCCACGACATGACAGTTCCGGCCGACGGTTCCACCGGCCCGCTGGGCTCGCTGATGATGTACAAGTCCGCCGAACTCTCGAACATGACCGTCAAGGTCGCCGACAAGACCGCCTTCTCGATGGACGGGCTTGCCATCGAGATCACGCCGCCGGCGGACGGCAAGGCGATGGAATTCACCGCCACCACGGAAAAATTCAATGCCGACCTGACGCTGGTGGACGATCCCAAGTCCAAGGAAGTCATCAACGCGCTCGGCTACCAGAACATCGCGGGCAATCTCGAAATGGCCGGCACCTGGCAGCCCACGGACGGCAAGATGGAACTGTCGAAATACGACATCTCGGTCGAGAATGCCGGCACGCTCGGCATGACCTTCAATCTCGGCGGCTACACGCTGGACTTCATCAAGTCGCTGCAGGAAATGCAGAAGAAGATGGCGGCACAGCCGGAAGGCGCCGACAATTCGGCGCAAGGCATGGCCATGCTCGGCCTGTTGCAGCAGCTTTCGTTCAACAGCGCCTCGATCCGCTTCGACGACGATTCGCTGACCAACAAGGTTCTGGACTATGTCGGCAAGCAGCAAGGCATGTCCGGCAAGGACATCGCCAACCAGGCCAAGGCGATCGTGCCGTTCGGCATGGCGCAGCTCAACAATCCGGAACTGACTGCGCAGGTTACGGCCGCGGTCAGCAAATTCCTCGACGATCCGAAGAGCCTCGAAATCTCGGCCGAGCCGCCGGCATCCGTGCCGTTCGCGCTGATCATGGCGGGTGCCATGTCCAACCCGCTCGATCTGCCCAAGACGCTCGGTGTCACCGTCAAGGCCAACGAAGACTGATCGAAGCGATCTCGCTATGCGAAAAGCCCGGCAGCGATGCCGGGCTTTTTCTTGGGATTAGCGAATCGAAAGAATCGGTTCGGGCGGTTCTTTAAAGCATCGCCCAAAGCGCGCGATCAGGCGTCCTTCTTGGGCACGGCAACGCGCAGCGCCAGGTCGCGAAGCTGCTGCGGGCTCGCTTCCGAGGGTGCATTCATCAACAGATCATAGGCCTGCTGGTTCATCGGGAACATGGTGATCTCACGCAGGTTCTTGGCGCCGAGCAGCAGCATGACGACGCGGTCGACGCCGGCGGCCATGCCGCCATGCGGCGGTGCGCCATACTGGAAGGCACGATAGAGGCCGCCGAAGCGCTCCTCGACCGTGGCGCGGTCCAGCCCTACCGTCTCGAACGCCTTGACCATGGTTTCGGGCAGATGGTTGCGGATACCGCCTGAGGCGATCTCGAAACCGTTGCAGACCATGTCGTACTGGAACGCCTTGATGCCGAGCAGGTCCTCGCCATTCAGCGCATCGATGCCACCTTGCGGCATCGAGAACGGGTTGTGGGCGAAGTCGATCTTCTTCTCTTCCTCGTTCCACTCGAAGAACGGGAAGTCGACGATCCAGCACAGCTCGAAACGCTCGCGGTCGACAAGGTTCAGCTCCTCGCCGGCACGGGTGCGCGCAGCCCCCGCGAAGGAGACGAACTTCTTCGGGTCGCCGGCAACGAAGAAGGCGGCGTCGCCATCGGCAAGGCCGAGCTGAAGGCGGATCGCCTCGGTGCGCTCCTCGCCGATGTTCTTGGCGAGCGGACCGGCGCCTTCGAGCTTGTCGCCCTCCTTGCGCCAGAAGATATAGCCCAGCCCCGGCTGGCCCTCGCCCTGCGCCCAGGAATTCATGCGGTCGCAGAAGGCGCGGCTGCCGCCGGTCTTGGCGGGAATGCCCCACACTTCGGCCTTCGGGTCGCTGGCCAGGATGTTGGCGAACACCTTGAAGCCGGAATCGCGAAAATGATCGGAGACGGCCTGCATCTCGATCGGGTTGCGCAGGTCCGGCTTGTCGGAGCCGTATTTGCGCATGGCCACATCATAGGGAATGCGCTGGAAATTCTGCGTCACCGGCTTGCCGTTGGCGAAGGTCTCGAAGACCCCGCGCATGACAGGTTCCATGGTCGACAGCACGTCGTCCTGCTCGACGAAGCTCATTTCGAGGTCGAGCTGGTAGAATTCGCCGGGCAGGCGATCGGCACGCGGGTCCTCGTCGCGGAAGCAGGGCGCGATCTGGAAATAGCGGTCGAAGCCCGACACCATGATCAGCTGCTTATACTGCTGCGGCGCCTGCGGCAGCGCATAGAAGGTGCCGGGATGGATGCGCGACGGCACCAGGAAGTCGCGCGCGCCTTCCGGCGACGACGCGGTCAGGATCGGCGTCGAGAATTCGGTGAAGCCGACCTCGCCCATGCGCTTGCGCATTTCGGCGATGATTTTTGTCCGCGCAATGATGTTCTTGTGCAGCGTCTCGCGGCGCAGGTCGAGAAAACGGTATTTCAGCCTGATATCCTCGGGATAGTCAGGCTCGCCGAACACCGGCAGCGGCAATTCCTTGGCCGCCGACAGCACCTCGATCTCGCGGGCGAAGATCTCGATCTCGCCGGTCGGCAGATTGGCGTTGGTGGTCTCGGGCAAGCGCGCCTTGACCTCGCCGTCGACGCGGATGACCCACTCGCCGCGCACGGTCTCGGCGACCTTGAAGGCAGGCGAATCCGGATCGGCGACGATCTGGGTCAGGCCATAATTGTCGCGCAGGTCGATGAAGAGCAGGCCGCCATGATCGCGCACGCGATGCACCCAGCCGGACAGGCGAACGGTCGAGCCGACGTCGCTCTTCCTCAACTGGGCACAGGTATGGCTGCGGTAACGGTGCATTGTCATTGGTAAAGTCCGGGGTGCTGGGTTGCAGGCCAAGCATCAAGCCCGGCCTCAAAATTTGCGCGAAAAGCGCATGGGAGGCCGGATTTGTCAAGGCAAGCGGCTTCGACAGGACATCCGTTGTAAACTTGGGCGGCACAATGGATAGCGATATCCTCTACCGCTACGTTTACGGCAAATGAGATCAGGATATGCAAAACCAGAAGCTCTTTCTGACACCTCAAGAGCGCAGCCGCATCGTCAACCTGCTTGACGCGGCTCGCATAGACGATTGGGCGCGGTTCAAAGCCCTCTCCGATGGTGACTTTCCGAACGACGAATCGATGCGGGAGCAGTTCGACGGATCGCGGCTCATAATCGACTACGATCGTATCGACCCGGAACAGCAATTCGCTGTTGGCGTAGATCCCGACGGTTTCCGGCTCATCACCGGTCAGTTGCCTCCGCGCGACGATCAACGGCAACAGGTGATCATGACGATCTATAGCAAGAACCTAAACGACGGCCCGTTCATAAGCGTTTGGACCTTCCACGAAGAGTTGGACATATCCTCGCTGTAGTTTGCCGGGAATTGCTGCTGGCGTTGGCCAGGGCGATGGTCCAAGAAGGGATCACCGACACGTGATCGCCTCTTCATGTCCTCCATCCGCCCGATGATCCCGCTTCTTCTCGCCGCAGGCATCCTGCTCGGCGGCAATGGGCTGCAGAGCACGCTGATCGCGCTGCGCGGCGCGCAGGAAGGGTTTTCCGCTTCCGACATAGGCCTGATGGGCACCTTCTACTTCGCCGGCTTCCTGCTCGGCTGCCTAGCCATCACCCGCATCATGAAGGCGGTCGGCCATATCAGGGCATTTTCGGCGCTGGCGGCAATCGCCTCAGTCGGCACCTTGCTCCTGGTGCTGGTCATCGATCCGGTGATGTGGTGCGCGGTGCGTCTTGCCGGCGGCTTCTGCTTCGCCGGGCTGTTCACCATCGTCGAAAGCTGGCTGAATTCCGGCGTCAGCAATCACGATCGGGCACGCGTGCTGGCGATCTACCGGATGGTCGACATCGGTTCGGTGACATCAGCCCAGTTCCTGATCCCGATCTTCGGCGCTGGCGGTTTCGCTATCTTCGCCATCATGTCGATGATGATCACGCTGTCGCTGGTGCCGGTGTCGCTCGGCGACCGCTCCAACCCGACACCACCCGAAGAGGTCAAGCTCGACCTGGCGCGCGTCTGGCGGATTTCGCCGCTGGGCTGCTTCGGCTGCATCGCCGTCGGCGTCACCAACAGCGCCTTTCGCACCTTGTCCCCGGTCTATGCCGAGCAGATCGGCATGTCGGTCGCCGATGTCGTGACCTTCGTCAGCGTCGGCATCTTCGGCGGCGCCATCATCCAGTATCCGCTCGGCTACCTCTCCGACCGCTGGGACCGGCGCCGGGTGCTGCTGATGACGACCTGCTGCGCGATGCTTTCGGCGCTGGCGCTGGTGTTCATCGCCGGTAGCAATCCGCTGCTCAACTTCGTCCTCGTCTTCATCTTCGGCTGTTTCGCCATGCCGCTCTATTCGTTGTCGGCGGCCCACTCCAACGATCGCGCCGACACCGGCGAGTTCGTGCTGATCAACGCGGCGCTGATGCTGTTCTATTCCTTCGGCGCGATCGGCGGCCCGTTCGCCGCCTCGACGGCGATGCAATATTTCGGACCGGGCGCCCTGTTTGTATTCAGCGCGGTGGTCTATGCGATCTTCATCGCTGTCATCCTCTACCGCATGCAGGCTCGGTCCGGCGTGCCGGCGGGCAGGCGCGGCCGCTTCATTGCGCTCCTGCGCACTTCGACGGTTTTCGCGCGGCTGGCCAGGAGAAACGGCGATTCCGACGGTCCGGGAACCTCATGATGGCGGTGCCAAAGCTTGACGAAAGCCCCGGCGGCTGAAATCTAGGAAGACCTTACTCCTGCCAAAAGCGATTTGATGCACGTCATCACCACCCAGAAAGAACTCGAGACCGTTCTCGCCGCTTTCGAAAAGTCGGATTTCGTCACTGTCGACACCGAATTCATTCGAGAAACGACGTTTTGGCCGATCCTGTGCCTGATCCAGATGGCCGCTCCCGGCGTGACGGCAC
>NZ_RZRW01000217.1:0-9054 GCF_003998745.1 Mesorhizobium sp. M7A.F.Ca.US.014.04.1.1
CTTCTTGCGCGGGCGGCAGCCATTGTGCGGGATCGGCGTCACATCACGGATCGAGGTGATGGTGAAGCCGGCCGCCTGCAGGGCGCGCAGTGCCGATTCACGACCGGAGCCGGGTCCGCAGACCTCGACTTCGAGCATGCGCATGCCGTGTTCCTGGGCCTTCTTGGCAACATCCTCGGCAGCCATCTGGGCAGCGAACGGGGTCGACTTGCGCGAACCCTTGAAGCCCTGAGCACCGGCAGACGACCAGGCAATCGAATTGCCCTGCGCATCGGTGATGGTGATCATCGTGTTGTTGAAGGTCGAATTGACGTGGGCAACGCCCGACGAGATATTCTTGCGTTCGCGACGGCGAACACGAGCGGCTTCCTTGGCCATGATAGTCCTTTCAGTTGATCTCTACACCGCCGTAATGCCAGCGGCTCCACCTTCGTAAGGGAGTAGGGGAATAGGGCAGCAAGGGAGTAGGGAAAAACGCGACCCGACTGGCGGGCATTCCCTACTGCCTTACTCCCCTACTCCCTTATTCCCCTAAAAAAATTACTTCTTCTTGCCGGCGATCGACTTGGCCGGGCCCTTGCGGGTGCGCGCATTGGTATGCGTGCGCTGGCCGCGGACCGGCAGCGAGCGGCGGTGACGCAGGCCGCGGTAGCAGCCGAGGTCCATGAGCCGCTTGATGTTCATCGAGACTTCGCGGCGCAGGTCGCCTTCAACCTGGTAATCGCGGTCGATGGTCTCGCGGATCTGCAGCACTTCCGCGTCGGTCAGCTGGTTGACGCGGCGCTCGGCCGGGATGCCGACCTTGTCGACGATCTCCTGGGCGAACCGCTTGCCAATGCCGTGAATGTACTGAAGCGCAATGACAACGCGCTTGTTGGTCGGAATGTTGACGCCGGCTATACGAGCCATGTTCTTCCCTTCTCCATGTGGGCCGGCCAATCCTCAAAAACAAGGTAGGCTCGGCGCTGTCTTAAGTTGCCCCGCGTCCGGTGGAGGCCGGCCCATGCGGGAGTTTCCAGTTCAATGCGGCTGCCTTGCCCTTGCGGACAAGCAAAGCTCATGCCTGATAGGAAGACGGGCCGCCATACCGCAGCGAACCGCCTCCGTCAAGTGCAATCGTTAATTTCCCCGCACCGCGTCCTTGAGCACCGCTTCGATCTGTTCCGTCACGGCGTCGATATCGGCCATGCCATCGACACTGCGGAGCTTGCCCTTGGCATAGTAGTAGCCAATCAGCGGCGACGTCTTCTTGTAGTATTCCCTCAGGCGCTCTTCGAACACGGTCGGATTGTCGTCCTTGCGAACGGGAAGGCCGGCGGCCTGCGCCTCGTCGGCGCGTTTGACGATCCGGCCAACCAGGGCCTTGTCGTCGACCACGAGTTCAATGACGGCGTCGAGCCCCTGCGAGCGATCCGACAGCATCTGCTCGACCGCATCCGCCTGCACCAGGGTCCGCGGATAGCCGTCGAGGATGAACCCCTTGGCGCAGTCGGGCTGATCGATACGCTCAGCGACGATCGCGTTGACGATCGCGTCGGACACCAGTTCACCGGCATCCATCACCGCCTTGGCGCGCTTGCCAACCTCGGTGCCTGCCTGGACGGCAGCACGCAGCATGTCGCCCGTCGAGAGCTGGGGTATGCCGTGTTTTTCTACCAGTCTTTGTGCTTGCGTCCCCTTGCCCGCTCCTGGCGGCCCAAGCAATATCAACCTCATCTGGCTTTCTTCCCCCCGCGCAGCTTCGACTTCTTGATCAGGCCTTCATACTGGTGCGCGATCAGGTGACCCTGAATCTGCGCAACCGTATCGAGCGTGACACTGACCACGATCAGAAGCGATGTGCCACCAAGGTAGAACGGTACGCCAGTCGCCGAGATCAGGAACTCCGGCAGCAGGCACACCAGCACCAGATAGATGGCGCCGACGACGGTGATGCGGGTGAGAACGTAATCGATATAATCGGCGGTGCGCTCGCCCGGACGATAGCCCGGGATGAAGCCCGAATGCTTCTTGAGCTGGTCGGCGGTGTCCTTCGGGTTGAAGACAATCGCGGTGTAGAAGAAGGCGAAGAACACGATCATCGCCGCATAAAACAGCATGTAGAGCGGCTGGCCGTGGCCGAGCGAGGCGAGCACGGTGCTTGCCCACGCCGGCAGGTTCGTCGTCTGCGAGAAGCCGGCGACGGTGGCCGGCAGCAAAAGCAGCGACGAGGCAAAGATCGGCGGAATGACGCCCGACGTGTTGAGCTTCAGCGGCAGGTGCGAGGTATCGCCCTGGAACATCCGGTTGCCGACCTGGCGCTTTGGATACTGGATCAGCAAGCGGCGCTGGGCGCGCTCGAAGAACACGATGAGCGCAATGACGACGATAGCCAGCACGATGATCGCCAGGATCAGGCCGGTCGACAGCGCGCCGGTGCGGCCAAGCTCCAGCGTGCCGGAGATGGCGTGCGGCAGGCCGGCGACGATGCCGGAGAAGATGATCAGCGAAATACCGTTGCCGATGCCGCGGGCGGTGATCTGCTCGCCCAGCCACATCAGGAACATGGTGCCGCCGACCAGCGTGACGACGGTCGAGATGCGGAAGAACATGCCGGGGTCACTGACGATGCCGTTGCCGCCTTCCAGACCGACCGAAATGCCATAGGCCTGAACCAGCGCAAGCAGCACGGTGCCGTAGCGCGTGTACTGGTTAATGACCTTGCGGCCCTGTTCGCCTTCCTTCTTCAGCGCTTCCAATGACGGGATGACCGAGGTCATCAGCTGCATGATGATGGAGGCGGAGATGTAAGGCATGATGCCGAGCGCAAAGATCGCCATGCGCTGCACGGCGCCGCCGGCGAACATGTTGAACATGCCGAGCACGCCCTTGCTCTGCGAAGAGAAGGCCTGGGCGAAGGCGTCGGGATTGATACCGGGAAGCGGGATGTAGGTGCCGAGGCGATAAACCAGCAGCGCGCCGATCGTGAACCAGATGCGCTTCTTCAAATCCTCCGCCTTGGCGAAGGCCGAGAAATTCAGATTCGAGGCTAATTGTTCAGCAGCCGAAGCCATGCCTGATTCTCCGCTTGGTAACGCTTGATGGCCCTGAGGTCAGGCGGCGCGTTTCACCGAAGCTCACGAGATAAGCTCCGGGCTCTAAACATGCAAGCGGCCGCGTTGACGCGGCCGCCTCGTTGAGCAGATCAAAGCGAAATCGTGAGCAAAAACGGATCCCACTCCTGCCGATCGCGCTTCAAATTGCCGTTACTCGGCAGCTGCTTTTTCCTGCGGCAGCTTGACCGAACCGCCGGCCTTTTCGATCTTCTCGATCGCGGCCTTGGAGGCGCCGGCGACGTCAAAGGCGAGCTTCGCCTTGATCTCGCCATCCGAGAGGATGCGCACGCCGTCCTTGACGCGGCGGATGACGCCGGCGGCAACCAGCGATTCAGCCGTCACGGTTGCCTTGGCGTCGAGCTTCTTGGCGTCGATGGCCACCTGGATGCGGGCCAGCGACACGACGGTGAAGCTCTTGGCGAAGATGTTGTTGAAGCCACGCTTCGGCAGGCGCCGGTAGAGCGGCATCTGGCCACCCTCGAAGCCGTTGATGGCGACGCCGGAGCGCGCCTTCTGGCCCTTGACGCCGCGACCGCCGGTCTTGCCGGAGCCGGAGCCGATACCACGGCCGAGACGCTTCTTGGAGTGCGTCGCGCCGTCCTTGTCACGCAGATCGTTGAGTTTCATCTGACTTCTCCTGCGCTCTGGCTCAGCCCTCGTCCACGACGCGGACGAGATGCTGGACGGCAGCGATCATGCCGCGCACGGAGGGCGTATCTTCCAGCGTGCGCTGCTTGTGCATCTTGTTGAGGCCGAGGCCGACCAGCGTCGCGCGCTGTTCCTTCGGACGGCGGATCGGCGAACCGATCTGCTCAACGGTGATGGTCTTGGTTGCTTTCTTGGCCATGGTCAAAATCCCTGGTCAGATCGACTATTCTTCAGCCGCAACGGCGGTGCCGCGGCGGGCCTGAAGGGTCGAATACTTGATGCCGCGAGCAGCAGCCACATCCTTGGGATGCATCTGGCTCTTCAGCGCGTCGAAGGTGGCGCGAACCATGTTGTAGGGGTTCGACGAACCCATCGACTTGGCGACCACGTCATGCATGCCGAGCGTCTCGAAGACAGCGCGCATCGGGCCACCGGCGATGATGCCGGTACCTTGCTTGGCGGCGCGCAGCAGCACGCGTCCAGCACCCCAGCGTCCTTCGACGTCGTGATGCAGCGTACGGCCCGAGCGCAGCGGCACGAAAATCATGTCGCGCTTGGCCGATTCAGTTGCCTTGCGGATAGCTTCCGGCACTTCGCGCGCCTTGCCGTGACCAAAGCCGACGCGGCCCTTCTGGTCGCCGACGACGACGAGTGCTGCAAAACCGAAGCGACGGCCGCCCTTGACGACCTTGGCGACGCGGTTGATGTGGACGAGCTTGTCCACCATGCCGTCATCGCGTTCTTCACGATCGCGGCCGCGGCCGCCATCCCTACGTTCCTGTGCCATATCCTGTTCCTTGTTTTTTTCCGGAAGCACGGTTGCTGATAAGATCCGGTGCCTCGCCCCGATTAAATCGGGAAACGGTCACCGGGGGCGAAATCATTTCCTTCGCATAATCTTTATCCGAAAAGTCTGCAACTTTTCGGGATCATGCTTAGAAGCTCAAGCCACCTTCGCGGGCAGCCTCGGCGAGCGCCTTGACGCGGCCGTGATAGATGTAAGCGCCGCGGTCGAAGACGACTTCCTTGACGCCGGCCTTGGTGGCGCGCTCGGCGATCAGCTTGCCGATCGCGGTGGCGGCAGCGGTGTCGGCGCCGGTCTTGAGCGAACCCTTGAAGTCCTTCTCGAGCGTCGAAGCGGCGGCGATGGTGTGGCCCTTGGCGTCGTCGATGACCTGCACATAGATGTTCTTCGACGTGCGGTGAACCGACAGACGCGGACGCTCGCCGGCGACCTTCTTGATCTGACGACGGACGCGCTGCGCGCGGCGCTGCGTGGATTCCTTGGTACCCATGATGGTCTTCCTTGCCTTCAAAAAACGGGGGCCGCCATATGCGGTAGGCGAAAGCGCCTCCCGCGACCGCTCCCCGCGGCGTTACACTCTTGGCTTGGCCCTTTCCGAAAAGTCTTCAACTTCTCGAGGCCAGGCCTACTACTTCTTCTTGCCTTCCTTGCGGACGATCTTCTCGCCGGCGTAGCGGACGCCCTTGCCCTTGTAAGGCTCGGGACCACGATACTCGCGGATCTCGGCCGCAACCTGGCCGACCTGCTGCTTGTCGATGCCGGCCACAGTGATTTCAGTCGGCTTCGGCACGGTGATGGTGATGCCCTGCGGCGTCTCATAGACGACGTCATGGCTGAAGCCAAGCGCCAGCTGCAGGTTCTTGCCCTGAAGTGCCGCGCGATAGCCGACGCCGGTGATCTCGAGCTTCTTCTCGAAACCGTCCTTGACACCCTGCAGGATGTTGACGATCTGCGTGCGCGACATGCCCCACTTGGAGCGGGCGGTCTTGGTCTGGTCGCGCGGCTGGACAGCGATCTCGCTGCCTTCCATCTTGACCAGCACTTCGTCGTTCACCACGAACTTCAGCTCACCCTTGGGGCCCTTCGCCGTCACGGTCTGGCCGTTGACGGTCGCGGTCACGCCCTGCGGCAGCGAAACGGGTTTCTTTCCAATACGAGACATTTTGTTGTCCTCGTCACTTCTCTTGTTTCAGGTCTCTGTCTTCGGGAACGATCCGAAGACCGGATTCCACTTTGCGGTCAACTGCCAGATCAGAAGATCTGGCAGAGGATCTCACCGCCGACGTTCTGTTCACGTGCTTCATGGTCGGCCATCACGCCCTTCGGTGTCGAAAGGATGGCGATGCCGAGGCCGTTTGCGACCTGCGGAATCGACTTGGCCGAAACATAGACGCGGCGGCCTGGCTTCGAAACGCGGGCGATTTCGCGCACGACCGGCGCGCCGTCGAAATACTTCAGCTCGATCTCGATTTCGGACTTGCCGTTGTCGAAGTCGGTCTGGCTGTAATCGCGGATATAGCCTTCAGCCTTCAGCACGTCGAGGACGCGGGTGCGCAGACGCGAAGCCGGCGTCGAAACGCTCGACTTCTTGCGGCCATACGCGTTGCGGATGCGGGTCAGCATATCGCCGAGAGGATCGCTCAATGACATGTTATGTCCTCCTTACCAGCTCGACTTGACCAGGCCCGGGATCTGGCCGTTATTGCCGAGATCACGAAGCGCGATGCGCGATACTTTGAGCTTGCGATAGTAGGCGCGCGGACGGCCGGTGACTTCGCAGCGGTTGCGGATGCGGATCTTGGCCGAGTTGCGCGGCATGGCAGCAAGCTTGAGCTGAGCGCGGAAACGCTCTTCCATCGGCTTGGACTGATCCATGATGATCGCCTTGAGCGCAGCCCGCTTGGGACCGTACTGGTCGGCAAGCTTGCGGCGCCTGTTGTTCTTCTCGACTGAGCTGGTCTTTGCCATTTCAGATTTTTCCTTTTCTCGCTGCCGTTACTGGCGGAAGGGGAAGTTGAAGGCCTTGAGCAATGCCCTGGCTTCGTCGTCCGTCTTCGCAGTCGTACAAACGATGACGTCCATGCCCCAGATCTGATCAACCTTGTCGTAGTTGATCTCCGGGAACACGATGTGTTCCTTGATGCCCATGGCGTAGTTGCCACGGCCATCGAAGCTCTTCGGATTCAGTCCGCGAAAGTCGCGGACGCGCGGCAGTGCGATGTTCACGAGGCGGTCGAGGAACTCATACATCCGTTCCTTGCGCAACGTGACCTTGGCGCCGATTGGCATCTTCTCGCGGACCTTGAAGCCGGCGATCGAGTTGCGGGCGCGGGTGACGACGGCCTTCTGGCCGGCAATCATCGCCAGGTCTTCGGCCGCGATCGAAGGCTTCTTCGAATCGGCGGTCGCTTCGCCGACGCCCATGTTCAGCACGATCTTGTCGATGCGCGGAACCTGCATCTCGTTGTCGTAGCCGAACTGTTCCTGCAGCGCCTTGCGGATGGTCTCGTTGTAGACCTGCTTGAGGCGCGGCGTGTTCTGAGCCTTGGACTGTTTGCTTTCAGCCGTGGGCTTCGTGGTTTGAGCCTTAGCCATTGATGACTTCTCCCGAGCGCTTGGCGACGCGCACCTTCTTGCCGTCCTTCTGGAAGATGAAGCCGACGCGGGTCGGCTTGCCATCCTTGGGGTCGGCCAGCGCGATGTTCGACAGCTGGATCGGCGCTTCCTTGGTGATGATCCCGCCCTCTTGGGACTGGGACTGCTTCTGGTGACGGCGGATCATGTTGACGCCGCGCACCAGCGCGGTGTCTTCCTTCGGCTGTACCGAGAGGACTTCGCCCGAACGGCCCTTGTCCTTGCCGGCCAGCACGACGACCTTGTCGCCTTTTCTAATTTTTTGCATTGGTCCGGCTCCTTACAGCACTTCAGGCGCGAGCGAGATGATCTTCATGTGGTTCTTGGCGCGGAGTTCGCGCGGAACCGGTCCGAAGATACGCGTGCCGATCGGCTCTTTCTTGTTGTCGACGAGAACGGCCGCGTTCTTGTCGAAACGGATCACGCTGCCATCCGGGCGGCGAATGTCCTTGGCCGTGCGAACCACGACCGCCTTCATCACATCGCCCTTCTTCACGCGGCCGCGCGGAATGGCTTCCTTGATCGACACCACGATGATGTCGCCCACGGAAGCGTATTTCCGCTTCGAGCCGCCCAGCACCTTGATGCACATGACACGACGGGCGCCGGAATTATCCGCGACGTCGAGGTTTGTTTGCATCTGAATCATGACTGGCCGCCTTCTTCTCTTCTAACGGGATGGGCTCAAAGCCCCTCCCCGGTCTGTCCAAAATTCGTTGTTTACGCCCGAGGTCAGGCTTGGTCCGAAGACACGACGATCCAGCGCTTGTCCTTGGAAATCGGCTTCGATTCCTGGATGAACACCTGATCGCCAACCTTGTGGGCGTTGTTCTCGTCGTGCGCCTTGTACTTCTTGGTCATGCGCACGGTCTTCTTCATCACGGGATGCGTGAAGCGCCGTTCGACCTTGACGACAACCGTCTTCTCGTTCTTGTCGCTGACGACGGTGCCCTGCAGAATGCGCTTTGGCATGGTTTTCGTCCTTAAGCCTTCTTAGCCGCGGACTTTTCCGCAGCGATGGTCTTGATACGCGCAATGTCCTTACGAACCTGTCTCACGCGCGCGGTCTTCTCGAGCTGGCCGGTGGCCTTCTGGAAGCGCAGGTTGAACTGCTCCTTCTTCAGGCTGGCCAGGTCGTCGGTCAGCTGGTCCTGGGTCTTGGTCCGGATGTCTTCGGCTTTCATGATCAGCCCGTCCTTATTCTGCGATGCGCTGCACGAAGCGCGTCTTGACCGAGAGCTTGGCCGCGCCGAGACGCAGTGCCTCACGGGCGGTTTCTTCATTGACGCCGTCGATCTCGAACATGATGCGGCCTGGCTTGACGCGCGCCGCCCAATAATCGACCGCGCCCTTGCCCTTACCCATGCGGACTTCGGTCGGCTTCGAAGTGACCGGCACGTCCGGGAAAATACGGATCCAGACGCGACCAGCGCGCTTCATTTCACGGGTGATCGCGCGGCGGGCCGCCTCGATCTCACGTGCGGTGACGCGGTTCGGCTCAAGCGCCTTCAGCCCGAAACCACCGAAATCCAGGTTGGTGCCGCCCTTTGCGGTACCATGGATACGGCCCTTGAACTGCTTGCGGAACTTTGTGCGCTTTGGCTGCAGCATCGTTCTAACTCCAAATTCCTAAATGTCTCAGGCGTTTTCGCGACGACGACCGCGTTCGCGATCACCACCACCGCCATGCGCTGCATCGCTTTCGCTGGCCCGACGCTCCGAAGCCATCGGGTCATGCTCAAGGATCTCGCCCTTGAACACCCAGACCTTGACGCCGCAGATGCCATAAGCCGTGTGCGCTTCGGCCGTACCGTAGTCGACGTCCGCACGCAGCGTATGCAGCGGCACGCGACCTTCGCGATACCATTCCAT
>NZ_RZRW01000218.1:0-9010 GCF_003998745.1 Mesorhizobium sp. M7A.F.Ca.US.014.04.1.1
CGACGAGGCTGATGGTTGGTTCAGGACCAACGACCAGCGCGCCGACCTGCAGCGCATGCTGGAACGCGGCGGCGCGATGAGTTCCTCGACCAAGCGCGCCATCGTCAATGGCGAACCGCTGATCCAGGTCGACGTCTACGAAAACAGCGTGCGCGTCAGCATTCTCGAGAACTGACGGGCCGTCGCCGGGGCGGCTGACAGTCGGCTTCGGGGACGGCTGATAGCAAAAGGCGGCGCCTCGGCGCCGCCTTGCCATCGATAGACTCGGCGGCTGAAAAGATCAGGCCGCTTCTTCCTTGTCGTCGTCTTCTTCTTCGGACTCGTCGCCTTCAGCCTTCACGCTGTCCTCGGCGTCGTCTTCGTCCTCGTCTTCATCTTCGTCGTCATCCGAGAGCGTGGCAGCTTCGGTGGACTCTTCGCCTTCTTCATCGTCGCCGTCTTCGTCGTCATCAGACAGGTCAGCGGCTTCGATCGCTGCGGCGGCGGCATGATCGAGAATGGTTTCGGAAGCGGATTCAAGCGCCTCGGCGGGAGTTTCTTCTGTCACTTCGATTTCGTGATCGGAATTCATGGAAGCCTCCGTGGGGTTGGGGAACATGTCCCTTTTGCCACGGAGAGATCATCGCCATATGACTGTAAGCCGGCTCGAACGGCCGGTAGCAGAGAATATTTTCTTCGCCTTAACCTGCGATCCTGGAGAAATCCGCGACCTGACCGGTGGCCGTGCGGATGCGGGCGAGCAGCGCCAGGCGGTTGGCACGCACCGCCTGATCCTCATCGTTTACAAGAACATGCTCAAAGAATGAATCAACCGGCTCGCGCAACACGCTAAGCGCCAGCAAGGCGCCGGAAAAATCATCGTTTTGAATCGCTTCGCCGGCTTGCTTCTCAGCCTGGTTCACCGCCGCAAACAGCGATTTCTCGGTATCCGCGCGAAACAGCGCCGGCTCAACGGTTTCGGCGACCGCCGTTTTCTTTTTCTCCTCGGCAGCCAGAATGTTGGCCGCGCGCTTAGTGCCGGCGAGCAGGTTCTTGCCGTCCTCGGTGTCGAGGAAGGCGCCGAGCGCCTCGACGCGGCGGACGATCTGCAAGAGGTCGTCGGACTGCGGCGTGATGACGGCATCGATGAGATCGTGCCGGGCGCCCTGATCGCGGAGGTAGACTTTCAGGCGGTCGTGGAAGAAGGACAGAAGGTCAGACGCTTTCCCGACGATGGCTGCCAGCGCCAGTCGAATATCATTCTCGACCAATATTCTAACCACACCCAGCGCCGCTCTACGCAGCGCATAGGGATCCTTCGACCCAGTCGGCTTTTCGTCGATTGCCCAGAAACCGACCAGCGTATCGAGCTTATCGGCAAGCGCCACTGTGATCGAAACCGGATCGCTCGATACGCGATCGGACGGGCCTTGCGGCTTGTAGTGTTCCTCCGCTGCAGCGGCGACCGATGCATGCTCGCCCTGAAGCAGCGCATATTTGCGGCCCATGGCGCCTTGCAGTTCCGGGAACTCGCCGACGACTTCGGTGGTGAGATCTGCCTTGGCCAAGACGGCAGCGCGGCGCGCGAGTGCGGGATCGGCGCCGACTGTCGGAGCCAGTTCTTCCGCCAATCGCTTGATCCGCTCCACCCGTTCGCCCTGCGTGCCGAGCTTGGCGTGGAAAGTCACGCCGAGATGGTCGAGGCGGGCCATGCGCTGGTCGAGAGGCTTCTTGAGATCAAGCCCGAATTTTTCCGCCGATGCCTCGAGCTCAGCCAGGTCAGGCAAATCGCCCTGGTCGGTCGTCCAGAAATAAAGCGCGTCGGACAGACGGGCGCGCACCACCTTGCCGTTGCCGTGGGCGATCTCCTTGCCGCCATCCCTGGCTTCGATGTTGGCGGTTAGAATGAAGCGATTGGAAAGCGCGTCGTCGACACCCTGCGGCCGCGTCACAAAGCACTTCTGGTTGGCGCGGATGGTCAGTCGGATCACTTCGGCTGGAATGGCAAGGAATGCCTCCTCGAACTCGCCCATCAGCACGACCGGCCATTCGACCAGTCCGGACACCTCCTCCAGCAGCCCTTCGTCCTCGACCAGATCGAGCCCGTTGGCGAAGGCGAGATTGCGGGCGTCGGCAAGGATGATCTCCTTGCGGCGGTCGGCATCGAGCACGACCTTGGCCGCTTCCAGTTTGGAAACATAGTCGTCGAAGCGGCGCACCATGATCGCATCAGGCGCATGGAAGCGGTGGCCATAGGTGATGTTGCCGGAGCGGATGCCGTCGATCTCGAAATCGACCACGACCGGCTCCTCTGTCTCCGGGCCGAACGTGCACAGGATCGATTGCAGCGGGCGCACCCAGCGCAATGAACCTGGCTTGGCCGAGGCCGGCCCCCAGCGCATCGATTTCGGCCACGGGAAATTGCGGATGATATCAGGCACCAGGTCCGCGATGATCTGTTCGGCCGCCCTGCCCGGCTTCGAAATGTGGGCGACATAAAAATCGCCCTTCTTCGGATCGGAATGGACATGCGCCTCGGCGATCGAGGAAAGTCCGGCCTTGCGCAGGAAGCCCTGGACCGCCTGTTCGGGCGCCGATGTCGAAGGCCCCTTGATCTCTTCGTTTATATCCTTCGAGCGCGCGGTGAGACCCCTGATGTCGAGGGTCAGCCGCCGCGGCGTCCAGTACTCGCGCGCCGCCTCATAGGTCAGCCCCGCCTCGACCAGGCCGTCAGTCAGCATCTTCCTGAGATCGCCAGCCGCCTTGCGCTGCATGCGGGCGGGAATCTCTTCCGAGCGGAGTTCTAGAAGCAGGTCAGGCATGGATGGGGCTCACGCGGCAAAATGGTCCGGGCGGGGGCATAGCAACTCGGCTGGCCGCTGTCACCCTTTCCGCACGGGGATCGCCGATTTGCGCCCGTTTCCAGAAATTTTGGCCATCCTGTCGGGACGAGACCGCGCCACCCGTCCTTGGATCAAAGATTTCCATGAACCGAACGCAGCGCTGAAGCGACCCACGCTCAGGCAGGGAACATTTGGCTCAACGACCATGAAAACGGCATCCAGACTTCTGCAGATCCTCGCACTCGGCGCCTGCTTCACCGCGCAGGCTCACGGTGCCTTCTCGATGCCGGGCGTTCGACAGGCATTGCGCACAATCGACGGTGCCAGCAGCCAGAACATACTGCCGATCAAAGCTTCCTTCGAGATGATGAAGCGGGCCTGAGACTCAGGCCGCCAGGCCACCCGCCTGCGTCTTCAAAAACGCCTCACCGCAGGCCTTCGCCAGATTGCGCACCCGCAGGATGTAGCTCTGCCGTTCGGTGACCGAAATCACGCCGCGCGCGTCAAGCAGGTTGAAGACATGGCTGGCCTTGATGCACTGATCATAGGCCGGGAAAACCATGCGGTGCATCGGCAGATTGTCGTTCGATGCCGGCGCGCCGGCATCGAGCAGCGCCTTGCATTCGGTCTCGGCGTCCTCGAAGTGGCGCAGAAGCATCGCCGTGTTGGCGTGTTCGAAATTGTGGCGCGAATATTCCTGCTCGGCCTGCAGGAAGACATCGCCATAGGTGACCTTGTCGGCGCCTTCCCGGCCGTTGAAATTGAGGTCGTAGACATTGTCGACGCCCTGCACATACATGGCCAGCCGCTCCAGCCCGTAGGTGAGTTCGCCGGCCACCGGTGCGCATTCGATACCGCAGACCTGCTGGAAATAGGTGAACTGCGAGACTTCCATGCCGTCGCACCAGCATTCCCAGCCGAGACCCCAGGCGCCCAGCGTCGGGCTTTCCCAATCATCCTCGACGAAGCGGATGTCGTGCAGCAGCGGATCGACGCCGATCGCCGCCAGCGAGCCGAGATAGAGTTCCTGCAAGTTGGGCGGGTTCGGCTTCAGGATCACCTGGTACTGGTAATAATGCTGCAGCCGGTTCGGGTTCTCGCCATAACGCCCGTCCTTGGGGCGGCGCGAGGGCTGGACATAGGCAGCGTTCCAGCGTTTCGGGCCGAGCGCGCGCAGCGTCGTTGCCGGATGAAAGGTGCCGGCGCCGACTTCCATGTCGTAGGGTTGCAGGATGACGCAGCCATAGGCCGCCCAATAGTTGTGCAAGGTCAGGATCAGCCCCTGGAACGAGCGGCTGGGATGCATATGGGCGGGGATTTCAATTGTCACGGGTGGCCTCGACAGCACAGGCTAGCTTGCCGGCACGTCCTAGAGACACGGCGGCGAAGCGTCAAGCAAAGCACGACGATGCGGTTGCGCCGACATTATGGAGCTGGCCCATTGCCCATCTCTCGGGCCTGCGCTCTGTTCGCCTGTGCAGCAACGACAACAGGTTTCAGCCATGCCCAGCCCGATCGTCATCCGCCCCGTTGCGCGACAGGATTTCGAGCAATGGCTGCCGCTGTGGGACGGCTACAATGCATTTTATGGCCGCTCGGGCGAAACGGCCCTGCCGGGTGAGATTACCCAGATGACATGGTCGCGTTTCTTCGATGCCTATGAGCCGGTCCACGCGCTGGTGGCCGAAAGCGAGGGACGGCTTCTCGGCCTCGTGCATTATCTCTTCCATCGCAGCACCACGGCGATCGCGCCGAATTGCTATCTGCAGGACCTTTTCACCACGCAGGCATCGCGTGGCAAAGGCATCGGACGGGCGCTGATCGAGGGCGTCTACGAGCGTGCCCAGGCGGCCGGCTCAGGCCGGGTATACTGGCTGACGCATGAGACCAATCACACGGCGATGAAGCTTTACGACAAGGTCGCCGAACACTCCGGCTTTGTCGTCTATCGCAAGCTCTTCTGAGGCAGCCAACCGAATACGCGGTTCAAACGAAAACGGGACTTCTGAAAAGAGCCCCGTTTGCGTTGAATTCAAATGGCTGACTTCATCCCTTCGGGGCGGGCACCGGCTCCGGCTTGACCTTCGGGGTCTCCTGCGCCGTGTTGGATTCGATCGGCGGCAGGCCCTTCATCAGCTTCTGCTGCAAGTTGGCCAGCACATCGGGATCCGGCTTCAGGTCGCGAGCCTGGTTCCACTGGAAGGTGGCTTCCAGCTTGCGGCCGACGCGCCAGTAGGCGTCGCCGAGGTGATCGTTGAGAACCGGATCTTCCGGCTTAAGCGACACGGCGCGTTCCATTTCGCGCACCGCGTCATCGAACCTGCCGAGGCGGAAATAGGCCCAACCCAGCGAATCGACGATGTAACCGTCGCTCGGCCTGAGGTCGACGGCCTTTTGAATCATCGCCAGCCCTTCCTTGAGATTCATGTTCATGTCGACCCAGGAATAGCCGAGATAATTCAGCACCTGCGGCTGGTCGGGGAACAGTTCCAGCGCCTTGCGGAAGTTCGGCTCGGCCTTGGGCCATTCCTTCAGGCGCTCATAGGCGATGCCGCGCTGGTAGAAGATGTTCCAGTTGGCTGCGGTCGGCGTCTTCAGCGCCTCGACAGCCTTGTCGTAGAGTGTGGCGGCCGAACGGAAATCCTCCTTCGAGGAATAGACGCCACCGAGCGCCAGATAGGCGCGCATGTCATTGGGATGGGCGTCGACGAAAGCCTTCAGATGAGTGATCGCTTCTTCGTGACGGTCGAGATCGGCAAGGTTGAGGCCGAGCTGCAGGTCCGAAAGCTCCTTCAGCGGCGAACCGGCGGGGATCCGGCGATAGAGCGCGATGGCGCCTTCGCCGTCCTTCAATTGCTCGGACACGGCAGCGAGTTGCACAAGGGCAGCGTCGCTATCAGGCTTCAAAGCAAGCGCATATTGCAGATAGAGGCGCACGAAGGGCTCGCCGCCGCCACGGTTGAGCGCGGTGGCGAGGTCGAGCAGGATTTCGGAGGCGCCATCGGATGGGCCGGCCACCAGGGGCGCAATCTTGTCGCCTTTTGCAATTCGGTCGCGCAAGGCGACGATTTCCAGCTTGCCAGGCGAAAACGCCTCGGCCTGATCGAGCACCGACAGCGCCTTGGTCTTGTCGCCCTTGCGGGCCAGGAACGAGGCGTAGGCCTGGGCGTTGCGCATCCAGGTTTCGGGAGCGGCACCACCGGCGGCGGTATCCTGCATGGTCGCGGCGTAGATCGCCTCGGCCTTTTCGGGCATGCCGGATGCATCAGCGATCAGGGCGCGGTGGAACGACTTGAACAGGCCGAACCAATCCGGCCCCTGCAGCTTGTCGATGGACGCCATCGCATCGGCAGGCTCGCCGGCGCCTTGCTGCGCCCAGCCGGACATCACCCCGGAGATCAGCCGGTCGAGATCGGATTCCAGCGACAGCTTGAGCCAGTACTGCGCCTTGGTGAAATCCTTCTTGTGGAAGGAATCGACGGCGAGCGCCAGCCGAGAGAAACGCTCGATGTCAGGCACTTCCTTGAGCTTGTCGGCATAGACCAGGGATTCGTCGAAGCGCCCTTGCGCGATCAGCGACAGCATCAGGCTCTGCTGCAGGCCGGTGTCGCTCGGGTCGAAGGCCAATGCTTGCTTGTAGTAGGCGATGGCGCTGTCGAGGTCGTTATCGCCTTCGGCGATACGGGCTGCCAGATAGGCGCCCGAAAACGACGTGATCTTGACCGGTTCGGTGGTTTGCTTGGCATAGGCCGGCAAAGCCGAGATCGCCATGCCTGTCACAATTGCCAGCCTTGTCAGCCAGCGCGCACGTCCTTGCCGCATCGTATCCCTTTCAGCCAGGCGCCATCTCCGCGTCAGCGGGATCGGCGTAGACTCGATCTTTCCAGGCAAAGCATGGCCTTTTTGGGGTCGCGCTTCAATCCGCCTCGAATTCACAATCCGGGCACCCGATTAACAAATCATGGCGACAGGCACCAATTTTCCGCTCTTGGGATTTCGGCCATGGCCCTACGCGGCGCCGAATATATCACAGATTCGACGCTGAGGCTCCGCTTCGACCGCCAAGGCTCGGGCCAATATCAGCCCTTGCCTGGCGAGGCAGACCGTTGCACCAGCGTGTCGCTGTAGCCGCCGGCCGCTATCGTGCTGCACAGTTCGTTCCATTCGCAGCCGCCGCAGGCCTTGCGTACAAGGCCAGCCGAAAACGCCTGCCGCATCCGGCCCAGCATCGCCGTGTCGAGATCAACACAGGTGCCGACCTGGATTGGCCGTGCCAACAATTCTTCCACGTCCTGCGCGGCGAGCCGGTCCCGCTCGACGACGCTCTCGTTGAGGCAGTGCGGTTCCGGCTCGTCGAGCAACGGGGCGCAGACATCGTCTGGGCCGGAAACGAGGAGGACGTCCTCGCCCCGGCTCAGGCGCTCCGCTACGCGATCATAATTGGCGGTGAAGGCGGGGCTGTATCCCTTGCCCACATAGGTGAGCAGGCAAAGGAGGTGATGGGCGCGCAGCCTGATCGTCACGGATTGACCAGCTTGGCCTTGCCGCCGCGAAGCGCCATGAGCGTCGCGGCACCCAGCGCCGACTTGAGCAAGCCGCCGACGATGAACGGCAGGAAGCCGAAGGTAACGGCCTGTTCGGCTCCAATCATGACGGCAAGCCATGCTGTGCCCAGCACAAGGCAGGCAAGGTTGCCAAGCAGCATGGCGACGAAGGCAAGCATCACCCTTTTGCCGTTCCAGCCGCGTTCGGCCAGCCAGCCGACCAGTGCGCCGACAAGCGGGAAGGCGAAGAGATAGCCAGCCGTCGGCCCGACGAAATGCGCCGCACCCGCTGCCCCTCCGGACAGAACGGGAAAGCCGACCGCACCCTCGACCAGCCAGGCGGCGATGGTGAGCGCGCCAAGCCGCCAGCCATAGAGCGCGCCGACCAATGTCACGGCGAAGGTCTGCATCGTCACCGGGACCGGCACCATCGGCACTTCGACGTAGGATGACAGCGCCAGGAACAGGGTGCCGAGCACAACGGCTCCAATCTGCCAGGCAAGAGAACGATCCTGGAGCCGGAGCGGGCTGAACGACGGCTTGCTGGACGAGAATGCGACGTCTGTCATTGGGATTCCTTCGATCGATTTCAAATTATAGATAATTTCTGTTTTCGATCTATTATCGAATCCACACTTCCCTGGAGATTGCAAGCCCTGGCTTTGGCGGAGGCCGTCTAACCTACGATGGCGAAGGCTTCGCGCGTCGTTCCGGAAGCCGTCCTGACCGGCTTGCGGCCAATCCATTGGACGTGCCGCCCCAGTGTGACGGCCGCCGATTCGGTGTTTCCCTGCCGCAAGGCGGCGAGGATCGCGCGATGGTCCTGATCGGTGCGTGTCTCCCACTCCGAGCGCCATGCCGCGAACAGGAAACGGGCGCTTGCCGCGTGCAGATCGTTGATGGTGGCGAGCAGGCGCGGCATGCCACATGGCGACAGGATCAAGCGGTGGAAGGCGCGGTTGGCCTCTTCCCACGACCGGACATCGCGGGACTTGTCGCCAGCCTTGGACGCCTCCTCGGCGAGATCGAGAATGGCCGATGTCAGATGCGGCGCCGCGTGGCGCAGCGCCAGCACTTCAAGGGCGGCGCGCATTTCGGCGACTTCCTTGACCTCGCCCAGGTCGAAAGACGCGACACGCACGCCGCGGCGCGGTTCGCCGATGGCCAGCCCTTGCGCCTCGAGGCGGCGGAAGGCCTCGCGCACCGGAACATGGCTGGTTTGGAATTCCTCGGCGATGTGATCCTGCCGAAGCCTGGCCCCCGGCTCGATCGCACCGGAAATGATGCGGTCCGCCAGAACCTTGCTGATGCGCACCGCGATGGTGTCGTCTGTGCCCTTTGCCATGTTTTATAGATAATTTGCGGCAGGGCGGCTTGTCGAGACGGCGGGACCGAATTCCTAAACTTCCTCTTAGCGCAGGCCAGAGATAGCGTCGCGAAAGTCCAGCCTTTAGTTGACCCGGCTGATGCAGAAATCGATGACGTCGATCAGCGCCGATTTCTGCGGCGTCGCTTCGAGCGGCGCCAGCGCGTCGCGGGCAATCTCGCCGAAATGGCGCGCGCGTCCGATCGTGTCGGCAATGGCGCCGTGGCGGGTCATCAGGCCGGTCTCCTTTTCCAGGCCGGCGTCATCGGCGACATTGT
>NZ_RZRW01000219.1:0-9001 GCF_003998745.1 Mesorhizobium sp. M7A.F.Ca.US.014.04.1.1
GGCCATGGTCAGCCTGGGCAGCATCTCGACGCCGGCCTCGGTGAGGACGGCGCGCCGGTTGACGCGATGGAACAGCTTGCGGTCCATCTGCTCCTCGACGGTGCGGATGAGCTGGCTGACGGCGGCGGCCGATACAGAAAGCTCTTCCGCCGCCCCCGCAAAGCTGCCTGTACGGGCGGCAGCCTCGAAAGCCTGAAGTCCTTTGAGAGAGGGAAGTACGGCCATGATCACCGGATAGATAAGTTCAGCTTATCTAAATCGCAGAAATCGTCATTTTTGGAAAGATTTTTCATGCGCTACAGTGGATTCTATCAAATCCCAGCCTGGATCGAAGCCCGTGGATCATCGCGACGTAATTTCATCGTTGACGCAGGAGGAGCGCAACCGGCTGACCGCCAAGTCTGATGCCGCGGGCCTCGTTCAGCTTGCCGCTCATTGGGGTGCGATCGTGATCCTCGGATCGCTGATCGCCGCCAAAGTGCCGTTCTGGCCGCTGCTGATGCTGCCGCAAGGTCTCCTCATCGTGTTCCTATTCACGCTGCTGCACGAGACGGTTCATCGCACGGCCTTTGAGGCGCAGCGGCTGAACGATCTCGTGGCGCGGGTGTGCAGCCTGGCGATCGCACTGCCGGCGGACTGGTTCCGCTACTTCCACTTTGCCCACCATCGATACACGCAAGATCCCGACAATGACCCGGAACTGGCGTTCCCCAAGCCGGAGACATGGCGGCAATACCTCGTCCACATATCCGGCATCCCGTTATGGTGGGGCCACATCAAGACGCTTTATGCCAACGCCGCGGATCGTGGTCGCGAAAGCTACGTTCCGCCAAAGGGCTATGACAAGGTGCGCATCGAGGCACGCGCCATGATTGCCTTTTATGCCGTGCTCCTTCTGCTTGCCGTCTATTTCCGGCTCTCGGTGCTTGTCTATGTCTGGATTTTGCCCGCTCTGTTGGGGCAGCCGTTTCTGCGCCTCTATCTCTTGGCCGAGCACGGTCGTTGTCCGTTCGTCGCCAACATGCTGGAGAACACCAGGACCACATTGACCAACTGGCTGGTCCGCAAGCTGGCGTGGAACATGCCGTTCCATGCCGAGCATCATGCCTATCCCGGCGTGCCGTTTCATCAACTGCCGCGGTTTCATGCGCTGATCGAGCGGCATCTCAAGGTGGTCGAGCCCGGCTATGTCAGCTTCCACGAAAAGTACATCGAGACGCTGCATTGACGATGGCCGGCCTAGCCGGTCTGGCTGTGCGGCGCCCGGGATCTCAACAGACGCTGGATCTCGGCCGCCTGTGACGGCGCGCCGATCAGAAAGCCCTGCGCCTCGGTGCAGCCATTGCTGCGCAGGATGTCGAGTTGCACCTCGGTCTCGACCCCCTCGGCGGTGACAGTGATGCCAAGCTCGGCACCCAGCCCGATGACGGTGCGAACGATCGCCGCGGTGTCGCGATTGCCCAAATCGTGGATGAACGAACGGTCGATCTTGATCTTGTCGACAGGAAAACGCCTGAGGTAGCCGAGCGACGAATAGCCGGTGCCGAAATCGTCCAGCGCGATGCGGATGCCGAGTTCGCGCAACTGCCGCAGCGTCCTTAGCACCACCTCGCTTTCGTCCATCAGCACGGTTTCGGTGATCTCCAGTTCCAACCGACCGGCTGGCACGCCGGAGAAAGCCAGCGCCGAGATGACGCTGCGGGCGAAGCTGCCGCTTTTAAGTTGCACGGCCGAGACATTGACCGCGACGCGCAGGCCGGCGGGCCACCGTGCCGCCGCCGTGCAGGCTTTCCTCAGCGCCCATTCTCCAAGCGGCACGATCAATCCGGTTTCTTCGGCGACCGGAATGAAGCTGTCCGGCGCCACCATGCCACGTTCTGGGGAATGCCAGCGCATCAAGGCTTCCGCGCCGACGATCTCGCCGGAGGCGATGTTCATGATGGGTTGGAAATCGAGGTCGAATTCCTGGCGCGACAGTGCGGTCCCGAGGTCGACCTCCAACGCACGCCGTGCCTGTACCATTGCGTCCATTCCGGGTTCGAAGAAGCGATACAGATTGCGGCCTTCGCTCTTCGCCCGGTAAAGCGCTGTATCGGCGTTCCTCAGCAGCGTGTCGGCGTCTCCGCCGTCGTCGGGGAAAACCGCGATGCCCAGGCTGATGCCGATATGCATCTCGCGGCTCTTGTCGCGGAACGGTTTTCCGATTGTCTCGACGATGCGCTTCGCGAGTTTTTCAGCATTGGCAATGCCCTTGAAATTGAACTGGATGATGACGAATTCGTCGCCGCCGAAGCGGGCAACGACGTCGTTTTCATTATGCAGGCAGCGCTGCAGCCGCTCGGCCACGGTCTTCAGCAGCCAGTCGCCGGCCGGATGTCCCCAGGTGTCGTTGACTGCCTTGAAGCGATCGAGATCGAGCGAGAAGATCGCCAGCGGCGTGGCCGCCGTGTCCTCCAGCGCAAGGTCGAGCCGTTCGCGAAACATCGAGCGGTTGGGCAATCCCGTCAGCGTGTCGTGATGCGCAAGATGGGTCATGCGCTCTTCGGTGCGGCGACGTTCGGTGACGTCGTCGAAGGTCACCACCCAGCCGCCGCCATCCATCGGCCGACGTGTGACCAAAACCGTCCTGCCGTCGGTAAGATGCCGATAGGCCGAATGCATTTTTGCCGCCGCCAGACAGGCTTCGGTCTTGGCGACTTCGCTGTCGACATCGATCTTCGTATAGATGCCGAGTTCCAGCAACCGTTCGAGCGCGTCGCGGTGCGTCGTTCCAAGCGGAAAATCCGCCGGGGTGACCTTGTAGAGCTCCAGAAAACGCCGGTTTCGCACGATCATCTTGCCGTCGGCGTCATACATCAGCAAGCCTTGCGACATGTTGGCGAGCGCTGCGTCGAAGCGGCGGTGCTGCTCCTTGAGATCCTCTTGCGCGCGGCGCTGCTCGGTGATGTCTTCATAGATCGAAACCCAGCCGCCCAGAGCCAGAGGGCGGTGCGAGATGCTGACGATGCGGCCGTCCGACAGTGTTTCTTCGTAGGTCGAGGGCTTTGCCTGATCGATATAGGGCTTGCGGATGGCGTAGAGTTCGTCGGCGGTTTGCGAGGCGACGCCGATATCGACGCTGTGGCGCAGAATGTCGAGGAACCGGATGCCGGGCCTTATCACCCTGGCGTCGAGGCAAAAGATGTTTAGGTAGTTGCCGTTGCAGATGATCATCCGCTCGTCGGCGTCGAACATGCACAGGCCGTGCGACATGTTCTCGACCGCAGCCGAAAAGCGTTGGTTCTGCTCCCGCAGTTCGTCTTCCATGTGGCGGGAGCGGTCCATGCCTTCGGCCTCCCGTTTCGGGACGGCCGAACCATCCTTGGCATCAGCGACGGGCATGAGCGCGCCTGCGGACCGTGATCGAACAAGCTACTGTGGTCGCCGCTGGTTAATTTAGCGTTTTAATGCATGTCGCCCAAAAGTGACCTCGGTTTTGGGGGAATGACATGCATAAAAAGACCTAAAGCGCGTCGCGTGAATCCGTTTCAGCGCGACGCGCTTTAGCCGATTGCGGTCGCCGAAACCTGATGCCGCGACGTCTCGATCGCCGAAAACCGTTTCAGAAACGCGTTCTGCGCCCAGGTCACCGAACGTGGCGTGAAATCGAAGCGGTCGGCATTGAAGCCGCGCGGACGGCCGAAGAACTCGGTCGCCTCGGCGGTCGAAAAGCCGGCGAGCAGCGTTGCCTCGAAATAGGCGGCGATCTGGTCGGCGCGCTTGATCTCCTTGCGCAGCGCAGCACTTGGTTCCGGAGGCAGCGAGAAGCGCAGATGGATGGCGCGCTGCAGCCGTAACTCACAATCCTTGTAGCTGCCGCCCATCACCGATTTGAACGGCGAGATCATGTCGCCGATGACATATTCGGCGGCGTCGTGCAGCAGGGCCGCCAGCCGGGCGTCGGCCGAAGCCTCGGGCACCAGGTCGCAGAACAGCGCTTCGACCAGCAGCGAGTGCTGGGCGACCGAAAACGCATGCTCGCCGCTGGTCTGGCCGTTCCAGCGGGCAACGCGGGCGAGCCCGTGCGCAATGTCCGAAATCTCGATGTCGAGCGGCGAGGGGTCGAGCAAATCGAGCCGGCGGCCCGACAGCATGCGCTGCCAGGCGCGTGCCGGCGCGCCGACGCGGTCGGCCGCCATCAGGCCTCCTCCGCGCTGACGGCTTCCTGCGGGAAGGCGAATTTTGCCCAACCGGGAATGGCCAGCGTTAACGGAACGTCCCCGGCCATGATCGGCTGGCCGGCATCGAGCGCCGCCTTGACCCGGTCGATGCGCGCAATGGCCAGACCGGTCGTGTCTACGGTCGAGCCGAGCGTGCCAACCGGCCTGCCTGCGACGGTCAGCTCGGTGCCGGGCGCGGGCAGGGGCCTGTCGGCCGATGCAATCAGCACGCGCCGCCTGGCCGTGCCGCGATGCTGCATGCGCGAGACGACCTCCTGGCCGACATAGCAGCCCTTCTTGAAGCCGATGCCGCCGGTTTCGTCCAGCAGCACATCGTGGGGGAAGGCGTCTCCGAGTTGGTAGTCGCTGCCGCTTTCGGCAATGCCGCCGACAATGCGGAAGGCTTGCCACGCGGCAAGATCGCCGGGCTCATCCGTTTCGCCATAGGAACGCGTGACGGCACCCTTCGGAAAGCGTGTGTCGGCGGCCGCCGTTGAATCAGATTGTGAGGGTGTTGATTCATGTCCCCACGCGACGGTGACAAACGCCTGATCGGATTTGGTAATCTCGACCTTGGCGCGCAGTTTGTAGAGCGTCAGCCGGCGTACGAAATCGTCCGATATGTCGGCACGGCATTCGAGCCGGAATGCATTCTCGCCGGTGCGGGAGATCAGGAAATCGAACAGGATCTTGCCTTGCGGCGTCAGCAGCGCACCGGGTTTGGCTTCGCCGGGAGCCAGGATGTCGAGATCGGTGGTCAGGATGTTCTGCAAAAAATGCTCGGCATCCGGACCTGATACGGAAATGAGGGCGCGGTCTTTGAGCTGGGCACAGGGCATGGGCGGAAAAGCAACCTGATCTTGCAAAATGGTCGGCCTTTACGTAAGCCGCTGGCACTCCCCCCGCAAGAGAGCATGGCCATGATCTACGACCTCATCCTGACAGGCGGCACAGTGGTCAACCATGACGGCGAAGGGGCTCGCGACATCGGCGTGAAGGACGGGCGCATCGCTGCCATCGGCGATCTCCGCCAGGCCTCGGCCGGCGAGACGATCGACTGCCGCGGCCTGCATATCCTGCCGGGTGTCGTCGACAGCCAGGTGCATTTTCGCGAGCCGGGACTGGAGCACAAGGAAGATTTGGAAACGGGTTCGCGCGCTGCCGTGCTTGGCGGCGTCACCGCCGTGTTCGAGATGCCCAACACCAATCCGCTGACCACCAGCGAGGCAGCGCTTGCCGACAAGGTCCGGCGCGGCACGGGGCGCATGCATTGCGATTTCGCCTTCTGGGTCGGCGGCACCCGCGAGAATGCCGGGGATGTCGGCGAGCTTGAGCGGCTGCCGGGTGCGGCCGGGATCAAGGTTTTCATGGGCTCGTCCACTGGCGACCTGCTGGTCGAGGATGACGAGGGCGTGGCGTCGATCCTGAGAAACACGCGCCGGCGCGCCGCCTTTCATTCGGAAGACGAATTCCGGCTGCGCGAGCGCCTTGGCGAACGCATCGAAGGCGACCCGGCATCGCACCCTGTCTGGCGCGACGAGATCGCCGCCTTGCGCTGTACCGAACGGCTGGTACGCATTGCGCGAAACGCCCGTGCCCGCATCCATGTTCTACACATCTCGACCGCCGAGGAGATTGTGTTCCTCGAACAACACAAGGATGTCGCGACCTGCGAGGCGACGCCACATCATTTGACGCTGAGCGCCGACGACTATCTCAGGCTTGGCACGCTGATCCAGATGAACCCGCCGGTGCGTGCCGCGCGCCATCGCGATGGCGTCTGGCATGGCATTGCGCAAGGCATCGTCGATGTGCTCGGCTCCGACCACGCGCCGCACACGCTGGCCGAGAAGGCAAAGCCCTATCCGGCCTCACCGTCGGGGATGACCGGCGTGCAGACGCTGGTGCCGATCATGCTCGACCACGTCAATGCCGGCCGGCTGACCTTGCAGCGCTTTGTCGACCTGTCTAGCCACGGCCCGCAGCGGATCTTCGGCATGGCGAGAAAGGGCCGCATCGCTGCCGGCTACGAGGCCGACTTCACCATCGTCGATATGAAGCGGCGCCAGACCATCACCAATGCGCAGGCCGGCTCGAAAGCCGGCTGGACGCCTTATGACGGGAGAGAAGTGGTCGGCTGGCCGGTCGGCACCGTCATTCGCGGCCGCCGCGTGATGTGGGAAGGCGAGATCGCCACGCCAAGCCAGGGTAGGGCGGTGGAGTTTTCTGAGGCATTGCCCCGCTAGGCTCCCTACCCCCGTGGGTGGGAAGAGCCGCTCTCAATCCCCGGCGACGAAGAATGACCACTGTCCGCTAGGGGTGATACCGACGCGATAGAAAATATAGGCGCCGAACTGCTTCATGTCGTCGAAATCGCCAGCGGTGACGATCTTGAACAGTTCGACCCGCTGCTTGGCGTCCAGCTTGTCCAGCGGGAGGGCGAAGAAATACGGCCACACATAGAGCTCTTGTGGCGTGCCGGCATCGAGGTGGACGTAGCCGGCATCAAGCACCTCCTCCAGGATGGCCAGGATTTCCTGGCCGTCCGGGTCTCCCGAGAGGCCCTTGAGGAAGGCGACGGCATCGCCATCAATGTCGGTTAGGGACAATTGCGTTGTGTTGTCGCCCGTGCCGATCAACGGCCGCAACTTTTCGATATCGCCGCCCTTGCAGGCTTCGACGATCAAATCATGCATGCGCCGCACTGGTTCCGGCAGCTTGCCGAGATCGTAGATGACCTCGGGCACCGGCGTGTCCGGATCGACGCGTGGCCTGGTCACGCCGCCATCCGCCGGACTGTCCGGCTCGGCTTCGGCAGGAGCAGTCGGCTGGCTAGACGGCGGCGGCGTCCCGACCGGGTTGGGCATTGGCACGGTGCTTCCGGGGGGCGACATGTCGTCGGCCGGCGGCGTGACCGTCGGGGGGAGCTCTTCGCGCTTGATTTCGCTCAGCGCATAGGCGGGGCTGCTCGCGAGACACACAACCAGGGGAATCGCGGCACAGCAAGCGGCGAAAGAGATGCGAAGGACCAAGCCACGCGGCTTGCCTGACATCGAAAAACTCACTGCCCGTTTCTCCCTGCTTACGGGCATGACGCCCGAGCGGCATATTGCCGTCAAAGAACCGGACGTCGGTTCAGTGCCGCAGCCGTTCAGGTTCGAAGGCGCCAGCAATCACCTTTTCACGCATACGGTCGAGCAGGGCAAGGGCCGAGGTCTCGCCATTGGCACGCAACATCTCGCCGAAGGCTGTTTCGAGCGCTGCTTCGGCAATGATCTCGGGCTCTATCCCGGCGGAGAGACCTTCCGCCCAGGCCTCGCTGTGGCTTTCCACGGCGGTCAAGCGTTTTTCTTCCCTGACCAGCGCGTCGATGTCGTTGACACCATGTTCCATAAGCGAATGTCCACCCTTTCAAGCTGCGATCCATTGATGTGGATCAGGCCTGATCTGTTCATTTCACACCCAGGGACAATTAAGTATTTGTAAATACGACATTTTTTTGATCGTCTTTTACAAAGCCCGATTGCCTTGTGCGAAACTGCGTTCAGTTCGAGTCAAACTTAGCCGATTGGGGCGGCCTGCGGGGCGAAAACCTTCAGTTTGAGTTAATTCCGCTTTCGCGCGGTAGGGTTTCGTTAATACTGTTGCAGAAGTGCAACATGAGGATTGCACCAAGATATCGCCTGGCACAAGCCGATATATCGGCTGTACCCAGCAATGGTTCGGATAGTTGTCGATGAGCGAGTGCCTAAAGCGCGCTGCGTTTGAACGGATTCAGGCGAGGCGCTTTAGGTTTTCGTTTTTATGCGTGTCGTTCTCCCAAAACCGCAGCCACTTTTGGGCGACATGCATTAGTTGCCGTAACGCGAGGCGATGTCGCGAGACAGCGTCTCGCCTTCCTTCATGTAGCGGCTGATGGCTTCGGTCGCCGAGGGCGTGCACCTCGTATAGGTGCCGCCGAAGGAGCGGTAGCCGCGATTGAAGCTGGCAATGAAGCGGGCGCGCCGCTCGGCGTCCGGATTTTCCGAATCGAGCAGTTTTGTCATCTCGACACGCCACTGGTCGCCCTTTTCGCCGCACAGATTGCGCAGGAAATGCAGCGAGCCCAGAACCTCCGCCAGCCGCATCAACCCGGGCTCGAACGGCGACTCGGCGCTGAGCGCGGGCCGTATCGAAACGGTCGCGCCGACCGCAAGACACACGGCGAGGAGCATGGATGGACGATTCATAAGCCTTCTCTACCAGCTGCGTGGCTCTGCTAAACAGCATAAGTCTTTGTGGCGAAACAATTTGTGGCCCGCAAGTTGATTTCAGGACAGCAGTCCGGCGTTTCCGCCGGGGGCCAACAAGTCTTCGGCGACCGCGAATACCGAGCCTGCCAGCGGCAGCGCCGCCATCTCGCTGAGCGTATAGAAGGCCGCCGTCTCCGCATCGTCGCTGGCCACGGCCTCGCCGCCGGCATAGGCGGCGCCGAAGACTGTGAGGAGATAATCGACCGGGTGGCTGTCATCCCGGCCGTCGATGCGGATTTCCCGCAGCGGGCGATAATTTGTGGCACGCAAACCGGTTTCTTCCTGAAGTTCGCGCTCTGCCGCTGCCTCCAGCGTCTCACCAGGTTCGACCTTGCCGCCCGGAAAGGCATAGAGCCCTTGCGACGGTTGCCGGGCTCGCTTGACCAGAAGCACGGTGTCTGCCCGCACGACGTCGACCGAGACTGCCGGAAGTATTTTGCGCGCTTCGTTCATGGATTCCCAATCAGGCTGAAGGCCGGTCAGTTGTGGACCGGCCAGCGTGGACAAGTT
>NZ_RZRW01000220.1:0-8963 GCF_003998745.1 Mesorhizobium sp. M7A.F.Ca.US.014.04.1.1
CCGCCGATGTCTTGGTGGCGGCCAGAGCCTCGTCGCCGTCCGCCGTCAGCTCGACGCCGAAATAGAGGCCGTTGTGCCTGACATCAGCGACCGCGCCGTGCCGGCCCTGCAGGGCGCGCAGCAGTTCACTCGTATAGGCGCCGACATTGCGCGCATTCTCGATCAGCCCCTCGCCTTCGATGACATCGAGAACGGCGAGGCCGACAGCGGCCGCGACCGGGTTGCCGCCGAAGGTGTTGAAGTAGCCGGTGTTCGAACCGAAGGAGGCGACAAGCTGCGGCCGCACGAGCACGGCGCCCATCGGGTGCCCATCGCCGATCGGCTTGCCCATCGAGACGATGTCAGGCTCGATGCCATAGTTTGCGAAGCCCCACATGCCCTGGCCAAGCCGGCCGAAGCCGGACTGGACCTCATCGGCGATGACGATGCCGCCGGCCTTTTTGACGTGATCCGCCGCTTCGCGCATCACCGCCGCATCGGGAAAGAAGATGCCGTCGCTGGAAAAGGCGGAGTCGAGAAGCAGCGCCGCCGGCTTGATGCCTTTTGCTCGCATGTCCTCTATGGCAGCGGCGACATTTCCGGCGAAATCATGCGCGGCCCGGCCATGGTCGCGGAACGTGTCCGGCGCTGCCACCGTGCGGTGGTGCGCTGGTACCCCCTTTGCCCCGACCGCCGCCGGCGACAGTTGCGCCGTCGCTATGGTGGCGCCGTGATAGGCGAAATCGGTGATGATCACCCCGGTGCCGCCGCTGGAATGCTGGGCAATGCGGATGGCAAGGTCGTTCGCCTCGCTGCCGGTGCAGGTGAACATCGCGTGGCCGAGATGGGCCGGAACGGTGCCGAGAAGCTTTTCCGCGTAATCGAGGATGATCTCGCTGAGATAGCGTGTGTGGGTGTTGAGCGTTGCGGCCTGCCCGGACAGTGCCTCGACGACGCGCGGATGGCAGTGGCCGACCGAGGCGACGTTGTTGTAGGCGTCGAGGAACTTGCGGCCCTGGGCATCGTAGAGCCACACACCGCTGCCGCGCACCAGATGAATAGGGTTGCGGTAGAAGGCGCGGTAGGTCGGCCCGAGCAGCCTGGCGCGGCGTTCGAGCAGCGCGCGCTCCGATGCAGCCGCGTCGGCATTTGCGGGATACGGCGAGGACTGGGGCACGAGCATCTACTCCGGATTGGAATGGTCGAGAAAATAGCGGCGGGCATCGGTGGACGACAGACCATCAAGCTTTTCAAGCGAAGCCCAGACCTCGGTGGCGAGGCGCAGCACGTAGTCGCGCTTGGCCGGGAAACGCTCGGCCTGCCAACTGGCGATGTTGACGATGAGCGCAAGTCGGGCACGGATCAGATCGAAGAGAATGCCAATCTCTTCCTCCTCCAGTGGTTGGAGCGACTGATAACCTGCGACAAAGCGCGCTGCCGGTGCCAGCGGATGGCCTTCCGCCGGCCAGCGGTAGACGGCGCCGATGGCGAGGTCGCAGATCAGCGGCGAATGGATCATGTCGCCGAAATCGAGAATGCCGCTCACGACCTCCGGCCGCGAAGCATCCATCACCACATTGTAGGAATTCATGTCGTTGTGGACGATCTGCGCGCGCAGGCTCGGGATGACCGGCGCAGCATGCTCCTCGAAGGAGTCGATCGCGCGCTCGACCATCGCCCGCCGACTCGGATCAGTGATGTGCGCCATCATCGGCCGTGTCTTGGCGACCTTGCGGATGTCCCAGAGCAGGTCGTTGCCGGCGGCCGGATGGAAGAAGCCGCGCAGCGCCCGGCTGAGGCGGGCGAGGAAGATGCCCAGATTGCGATCCTGCGCCTCGGAAGTCGGCGAGCGCGACAGCAACTGACCGGACAGATAGGTCACCAGCCGGATAATGCGCGGCGCCGATCCAGCGACGCTGACCGCGAACTGCGCTTCATCCTCGATGCTTTTGCGCACCGAGGGAACCGGCAAGGTGGGGTCGACCGCAAGGATGTGGTCGAGCGCCTTGTTCTGGAAGTCGGTGAAGCCAGCTTCTTCCGCCGGATGGGAGATCTTCAGGACGAACTCGCCCTCGCCGTCGGTCTGAATATGGAAATTGTGGTCGCGTTCGCCAGGCAGCGGACGCGCGGTGCCGGTCAGCCCGTAGTGCCGGCGCAGGATGGCGAGGGCGTCGGCCGTGGAGACACCCGGTGCGTCCTCGGCGAGTGTTTCGCCGAACGCATCGGGCACCGCCGCATTCATGGCTTAGCCTCGATAGGTTCGAGGCCACACCAGTCGGCGATGAACAGCGCGATCGTCTGGGTGACCTTGCGCACCGAGTCGAGATCGACGGCCTCGTCATAGCCATGCGGCATGCGGCAGATCGGGCCGTAGACGATCGCCGGCGTGTCGGCATAGAGGCCGAAGAAACGTGCATCGGTGGTCGCCGAGGTGACGTGTTCCGTCAGCGGCTCGCCCCACACGGCGGTATGGCTGCGGCGCAGCACCGCTTCCATCTCGTCGGCGCCCTCCAGCACATAGCCCTCGGCCATGAAGCCATTGTAGGTCATCTTGGGTGGTCGGTTGGCCAGGAACGGATCGGCGCGCGCCGCATCGGCAATGCAGGCCTCGAGCTCGGCCCTGGCGTCTTCGAGCCTCTGGCCGGGATAGGTGGCGACGCGCATCTCGAAGACACAGCGCGCCGGAACGCTCGATGTCCACTCGCCGCCTTCGATCTTGCCGAGGTTGAAGCGGATCGGATGCGGGTGATCATGGAAATGCGGATCATCGACCTTGCGCGCGTTCCAGACGATTTCGAGCTGCTTCAGCGCCTGGATGATGACGAAGGCTTTTTCAATGGCATTGGCGCCGGCCGAAAATGCACCCGACGCATGCTGCGGATCGCCGTCGACCTCGACCCTGAACCAGATCGGCCCGACCTGCGCCCGCATCAGCCGCGGCTCCAGCGGCTCGGGAATGAAGGCGGCGTCGGCGCGGTAGCCGCGCTGCAGGCATGCAAGCGCGCCATTGCCGGTGCATTCCTCCTCGACCACCGACTGGAGATACACGTTCGCGGCCGGCTGATAGCCAAGGCTACGCAAGGCGCTCAGCGCATAGAGGCAGGCGGACAGGCCGGCCTTCATGTCGCCGGCGCCGCGGCCATGCATCCAGCCATCCTCGATCGCCGGATCGTAGGGATCGCGGACCCAGCGGTCGAGCGGTCCGGTCGGAACGACATCGATATGGCCGTTGAGGATCAGCGAGCGGCCGGTCGCGTTTCGCGGCGTGTGGGTAGCAACGACGTTGAAGGCATCGTCGTAAGAGACCGCCACGGGGGAAAAACCCGGCAGGTCGCGAATCACGTCGACATCGACGCGCCACATGTCGACCGCGTAGCCATCCGCCTCGTAGGCGGCGGCCATAAACGACTGCGCGGGGTGTTCCTCGCCACGTTGGGAGGGAAAGCGCACGAGGTCTTGCAGAAACGCGACCTGTCGGGCGAAGCCATCATCGACTGCGCTCAGAATGGCCTCATCCGCAATCCGCTTAGGCATCATATTTCACTTTCATCTGGATGGTGTATCATATCTCATATGCCATTCCTGTGAAATGCAAGAGGCATGCGCGCCAAACTTTCAGTCCAGGACTTGCCGTTCGATGCTGCCATGGTCTTGGGGGAGTTGGCATCGGATGCAGCAAGCCGATACTGCTATCTCTGGAAGACATGACGAGGAATGCGTTGATCACAGAAGACACGATGCCCGCCGAAATCACCGATCTCGCCATTGGCTACCATCGCCTGCCGGCTGGCAAGCTTGCCAATGCGGTGACCTGGATGGAAGCGCGTACGCCGCAGCCGGATCTCGCGCGCCCTTTGGGCATGACACGGATCACGACGCCCGACTGCGTTTCCTACCGGGCGATCTTTCTCAAGATCGGCGCACCCTGGCTGTGGGACCGCGTTTCCGAAATGTCCGATGCCGAAATCACCGAGCATTTCGCCGACCCGCGCCAGCATCTCTACTACGGCCATGATGAAACCGGCGCGCATCTCGGCATGGTCGAGTTCTTCGCCGCCGACAATAACGAGATCGAGATCACCTATTTCGGCCTGTTCCCGTCCCTGACCGGCCGCGGTTTCGGCAAACGGCTGATGGCCGGGGCACTGGAGCTCGCATGGCGTCTCAACCCGAGCCGCATCTGGCTGCATACAAGCAGCTTCGATCATCACAGCGTCATCGGATTCTACAGCGCCTGCGGGTTCGTGCCCTTCGCTACCGGATTTGAGATCGTCGACGATCCCCGTATCAAGGGAACCTTGCCGCGCGATGCCGCACCGCAAATTCCGCTGATCGAAGCGGAGTGGAGCGGCTGCGGCGACTCTCCCCCAGAGAGCTACAGGCTGTGCGGACCTAGATGAGAACAGCTCCGCAATCCGTCAGCCAAGCGTCGCCGCACCATCGCCGATGGGTGCGCCGCGAGACCATTCTGTCGACGCTGGCGCGTCATATCGACACGCGCATCGTGCTGTTCGCCGCGCCCGCCGGCTTCGGCAAATCGACGACGATGGCGCAATGGGCTGCGGAAATCGCACGCCACGGCAGGCTGACGGCATGGCTGTCCTGCGAGGCGACGGACAATGATGAGGGCGCCTTCCTATCGCATCTGGTGGGCGCGCTGCGCCATCTGGTCCAGAGCCCGGCGGAACTCGACCTTGCCTTCCAGTCGAGCCCCATCCCGCAGCTCGATGTCGTGCTCGCGGCACTTGTGGCGGGTCTGGCGGCGCGCGAGGCCGACATCACCCTGTTCTTCGACGATTACCACGCCGTCGAGGCGCCGGCGGTGAAGCGGTTCATGGAGCGCCTGACCCGGCAGGCGCCGGAAAATGTTGCTTTCGTCATCGGCTCACGCAGCCTGCCCGACCTGCAGCTCGGCAAGCTCCGGGTGCTTGGCGACGTTTTCGAAATCGGCCCCGACGATCTGCGTTTCGCCTCATCCGAGGCCGAAGCTTTCTTCAACGACAAGCTGGGCCTGAGCGTCAGCAGCGGCACGGTGGAGACCTTGTGCTCGCGCACCGAAGGATGGGCCGCCGGCCTGCAACTGGCCTCTTTGTCACTGAGTGCCGCGCATGCACCGGAAACCGTCATCGGCAATTTTACCGGCGCCAACCGAAACGTCGCCGACTTCCTGATGGGCGAAGTGTTCCTGGAACTGCCGCCGGCGATCGCAAAATTCCTGCTCTACAGCTCGATCTTCGAACGCTTCAGCGCCGAGCCCTGCCGGGCGGTGATGCGCGCGGCCGACGCCGAAGCGGCGATCACCGAGATCGAGACGCGCAACCTGTTCCTGGTGCCGCTCGACGAAGAGCGGCGCTGGTTCCGCTACCATCATCTGTTCCGCGATTTCCTTAGCCGCGAAATGGAACGGCGCGAACCGGAGATGATCGCGCCGCTGCATCTGGCGGCTGCCGAATGGTTCGGCGAGCGCAAGATGCTGACAGAGGCGATCGGGCACGCGCTGGCCGCCGGCGACCAGGCCCGCGCGGCGGTGTTCGTGGAGAACAATGCGCTCGACCTCATCGCCCAGTGCCAGCTTCTCTACGTGCGCCAGCTGCTGGCACTGCTGCCGAGGAAGCTGATCGACCAGCGCATTCGGCTGCAGCTGGTCGTGCTGTGGTTGGCGGTGCACAGCAGCCAGCCGGAGATTGCCCAACAGACGCTGAGCAATGCGCGCAAGCTGGTCGAAGCCGGACCGACCGACAGCAACGACCCGGGCACGATGACCGGCACAACGATCGAGGCCGAGCTCGTGGTTCTCGCCGCCGCCGTTCACAGCACGCTGGAGCAGTTCGATCAGGCGCGCGCCACAGCCCTTGCGGCCCTGCGCGTCATCGCGCCCGATGCCTGGTTCATGGAGGGCGCGACCGCCAATGTCATTGGCTACAACCTCTATGCGCTGGGTGACCTCGACGGCGCACGCGCCGCCATCGATGCGGCACGCCGGGCGCATGAGCGAAGCGGCAGCCTGCTCGGCGTCACCATTGCCAATTGCTACATGGCCGTGATCGAGCGTTCGGCGGGCCGCTTGCCCGCCGCCGAGCGGCTGCTGCGCAACGCGATCATCGAGGCTCGGGCGCGGATCGGTGCAAACTCCTATGCCGAGGCCCTGGCCGGCACGCTGCTTGCGGAACTTGCCTATGAGACCAATGCGTCGGGCGAAGCGCTGACCCTGGTCGAGAATCTCGGACCGCAGATCGAGGGCGCGGCGGTCATCGTCTATCCCCTGGCCAGCGTGCCGACCTATGCCCGCGTGCTGCAGCTGACCGGTCGCACCGAAGCGGCACTGGATATGCTTGAGCGCGTCTATCAACGCGTACATGGCACGGTGTATCGCCGCCTGGCATCGATGATCGTGCATGACCGCATACGTGTGCTGCTCGACCAGAACCGTATTGCCGAGGCGCGTGCGCTGCTGGCCGAGCATCGGGGCGAAGGGACCGAGGCTTCGGTGGTCATCACTACCGCCAACGAGTTCGAGTTCTTTGCCGAGGGCCGCCTGCTGACGGCCGAGAAATCCTATGCCGCTGCCGCGGGGGTTTTCGACGCGCTGCTCGAGCGCACGAAAGACAGCGGGCGCATGCGCCGCCATATATTGGCGCTGATCCTGCGCGCCAAGGCGGCCAGCGCCTTCCACGACCAACGCGAGGCCGACCGCAATCTCCTCAATGCGTTGCGTCTCGCCCAACCCTCCGGCTTCATCCGCTCTTTCGTCGACGAGGGAAGGCCTGTTGTCGAAGGGTTGATGCGGCTGCGCGCGGCCCAGGCGAAGACCGATCCCGCACTGTCAGCCTATGCGTCGCGCATCATCGATGCCGCGCAGGCGATGCCTGTCGCGACGCGCAAGCTGGCCGCACCAGCCGCCGAGAAGGAACAGCTCACCCAGCGCGAGGCCGAACTGCTGCGCTATCTCACCGAGGGCATGTCCAACCGCGATATCGCCTTGGCGTTGTCGGTGAGCGAGACCACGGTGAAATGGCATCTGAAGAACATTTTCGGCAAGCTCGCGGTGACCAACCGGGTGCAGGCGGTGCGCGCCGCGCAAGGATCTGCAGGCGCCCATACCCCTCCGAAAGGAGGGGCATAGATAAGAGGCGCGACCCCACTTTCGGGTCGGGCCATCTGATCGTTAGCCTGCTAGCGTCACCTGGTTTTCAGAGGACGCTGCGCATGGCGACAGGCTACGTTTTTCACGAACAGCTGATGTGGCATGACACCGGCTCCAGCGCCGACATGATGCCGCCCGGCCGTTTCGTGGAACCCGGCCGGCATCTGGAATCCCCTGGCTCCAAGCGCCGGCTGAACAACCTCATCCAGGTCAGCGGCCTGTCGCGGCATCTGGTGCCGATCATCCCCGAGCCGGTCTCGGTCGACGACCTGTTGCGCGTGCACACGCAACGCCATGTCGACGATATTCGCATGCTCAGCGAACGCGGCTCCGGTTTCGCCGGGCCGCAGGCGCCGATCGGCCTCAACAGTTTTGACATCGCGCTGCTGTCGGCCGGGACCACCTATGCCGCGATGCGCGCCGTGCTGACCGGCCGCGTCGACAATGCCTATGCGCTGGCGCGGCCGCCGGGACACCATGCCGAGCCCGACCAGGCGATGGGCAACTGCCTGTTCTCCAACATTGGCGTCGCTGTCCGCCGGCTGCAGCATGAAGGCTTGCTCGGGCGCGCGGCGATAGTCGACTGGGATGTGCATCACGGCAACGGCACCGAGACGGTGTTCTATTCCGACCCGTCGGTTCTGACCATTTCCGTGCACCAGGACAATCTCTATCCGACCGGGCGCGGTGCGCTGGCCGACAACGGGAAAGATGCCGGCGAGGGCTTCAACATCAACATCCCGCTGCCGGCCGGCAGCGGCACCGGTGCTTATGAAGCGACTTTCGACCGCGTTGTCGCACCGGCACTGCGCGCCTACAGACCGGACCTCGTCATCGTCGCCTCCGGCTTCGATGCGTCCGGCTTCGATCCACTCGGCCGCATGATGCTCAACAGCGAATGCTTCAGGCGTCTCGCCGCGCGCATGGTTGCGCTGGCCGCCGAGACCTCGCAAGGGCGCCTGATGATGACCCATGAAGGCGGCTACTCCGAGGGCTATGTGCCGTTCTGCGGCCATGCCGTCATCGAGACGCTAGCCAATCACCGTACCGAAGTGGTCGACCCTTTGTCGGACCATATCGACGAATGGGCCGGGCAAGACCTGCAGCTTCATCAGGCCGCGGTGATCGATGCCGCCGAAGGCCTGCTCGCCGGCCTGCGCCAACGTCTCGCCAGTGCGGCTTGACGCGATGGATTTCGTCATCACCACGCTGCTCAATGCGCTGACGCTGATCAGTATCCTGATGCTGGTCGGGCTCGGGCTGGCGATCAGCTTCGGCCTGATGAACGTGACCAATTTGGCACATGGCGAGTTCGTCACCGTCGGCGCCTTCGCGGTCTATTTCGTCCAGAGCATGGGTGGCTCGTTCTGGCTAGGGCTGGCGGCTGCCCCCATCGCCGGCGCGGTGATCGGCTGCATCCTCGAATTCGCCATCATCCGCCATCTCTATTCCAGGCCGGTCTCAACTGTGCTTGCCACCTGGGGCGTCAGCCTGATCCTGCAGCAAGGGCTGGAACTGATCTTCGGTCTCGGCGCCAAGCCGGTGACGCCGCCTATCGAGGGCACGCTCGACCTCTTCTTCACCGTCTACCCGGCCTATCGGCTGATCCTGATCGGCATCGCCATGCTGACCTTGCTCGGCGTCATCCTGCTGATCAGCCGCACGTCCTTCGGTCTCGACATCCGCACCGTCATCCAGAACCGCGAAATGGCCGAGGGCGTCGGCATCAACACGCGGCGCACCTACGCCATCGCCTTCACCTTCGGCGCGGCCATCGCCGGGCTCGCCGGCGGACTGGTCGCGCCGCTGGCGATCGTGCTGCCGCAGATGGGGGTGAACT
>NZ_RZRW01000022.1:0-23561 GCF_003998745.1 Mesorhizobium sp. M7A.F.Ca.US.014.04.1.1
CCGCCGCCGGCTACAACTTCTCCCTCCTGCTCAGGTGGCTGAAGGGGTTTTTGTCGCTCTTGATTGCCCTGCTTCAAATCCGGCCGAAGCCGGTCGCCGCTTAGGGCTCGGATTGTTCACGGTCGACGATTTGATGCGGTAGTCGCCTATGAGCGGTCAAAACGAACGCAGCTGGTTCGCCGATCGACCAAACGGCGAGCGCACTGTGCTTTGCTCAGACCGCCACCGAGTGCCTCGCCGTTCCCCCTTTGAAATATGTATCGAACTTGGCCGCGATGGTTCGAATGAAGGGGCGACTTTCAGTCCGTACGAGGAAACTGTCACCATCGAATTCAAGCGCTCGGGCAGGATCGTGGAGTGCGATGGACCTCGAGCGATGAAGGAGCTGCTCGCCGGCTTTGCCGAACCGCTCCACCAGGTCGACTGCCGAGAAGGCAAAATCACACATCAGCCGCTCGATGATCCAGCCACGGACGCGATCGTCGTCGGAAAGGGCAACGCCGCGGACGGCAGCCAACCCGCCATCCGCAACCATGCGCCCGTACCCGGCAGTCGAAGCCATGTTCTGCACGTAGCCTTGGCGAAAACGACCGATGGACGAAGGGCCAAGTCCGATCAGTGTCGGGCAGCGATCCTCAGTGTAGCCCTGAAAATTGCGATGCAAAACCCCTGCGCGGGCCGCTATGGCCAGCGCATCGTCGGGCTTCGCGAAATGATCGAGTCCTATTGCCTCATATCCCTTGGCGACAATTGCCCGCGCCGCGAGTTGAGATTGGGCGAAACGCTCAGTGGGACTCGGCAGCCATGCCTCGTCGATCATCGTCTGATGCTTCTTGAACCAGGGCACATGTGCGTAGCCGAACAGGGCCATCCGGTCTGGCTCCAAGGTCAGTGCCTGCGCCACCGTGGAACAGATCGTCTCGCGTGTCTGATTCGGGAGCCCGTAGAGCAGGTCCAGATTGACCGATTCGACGCCCCGCGAACGAACCCCGTCGACGACTGCCTTGGTCTGCAAAAAACTCTGCTCACGATTAATTGCTTTTTGCACTTGCGGATCGAAATCCTGCACGCCGAGGCTCGCCCGCGTTACGCCGATTTGAGCAAGTGCATCAAGGCGCGCCTTGTCCATGTCGTTGGTTTCGATTTCGATGCTGACCGTAGCATCCGGGAGAAGGTCGAAGCTGTCCCGCAAGGCCGCTCCAAGAGCAACCATATCATCGGGCCTCAGAATAGTTGGCGAACCGCCACCGAAGTGGATTGCACGGACATGTGCCTTGCCGCTCACCAGACCGGCAATCGTGACGATTTCGGCATTCAGCGAGCGCAGATAAGCGGCCACCGGCTCATATTGGTGCGTCTGCTTGGTGTGGCAGGCGCAGAACCAGCAGAGCTTGTCGCAGTAAGGAATGTGCAGGTACAGCGAGATTTCGTCGCCGCTTTCCAGCGTCTCCAACCAGCCACGGTAAATGGCAGCATCGATCCCCGAATGGAAATGCGGCGCCGTCGGATAGCTGGTGTAGCGTGGGACGTTCTCGCTGAGTTTGACAGCTATTTCCGATTGCATCTCGCGTTCACCGTGTTGCCCGCCGGAACACTGCACGCATCGCTGAAGCAGACCCTGATCTCGATCAGCCGCGCTCATGGACAAACCGCCGCAGGATTTCTCTACCCTGGATGGGTATCCTGCCGGCAGTTAGGATCGGGTAAGGCGAACGCATGACCTTTCGGCAAGACATTCATAGTTCCGGCATTCCTGTTCTTTGCTTCCCTTGCGAGGCACGGCGTCGCGGTGTCTGCGGTGCGCTCGATCCAGACAATTTGGTTGGGCTCGCCAAGACTTGCTCGCGTCGCCGGATCGAGTCAGGAATGGAGTTGACCGGCGAGGCACAGAACGTCGACAGCTACTCCAACGTGCTTTCAGGCGTGGTAAAGCTATCAAAGAGCCTGTCGGATGGGCGCCAGCAGATCGTCGGTCTCCAGTTTGCACCGGATTTTCTGGGACGTCCTTTCAAGGAGGAAAGCTCGATCAATGCGGAAGCGGCAACAGCAGTCACGCTGTGTTCGTTTCCGCGAGCGGCCGTCGAACGGATGATGAAGGCGTCACGGGAATTCGAGCATCGCCTGCTCAAACAGACGCTGAATGAACTCGATGAGGCGCGCGAGTGGATGGTGACGCTGGGGCGCAAGACAGCTCCGGAAAAGGTGGCGACTTTTCTCCTCATGATGGCCCGGAATATCGATTCCAGTCTCGATGCGGCTTCCGGGTCGGCCTCCTTCGATCTGCCGCTGACGCGTGCCGAAATGTCTGATTTCCTTGGAATCACCAGCGAGACCGTGAGCCGCCAACTGACGCGATTGCGGGCTGACGGGGTGATTCGGATTGAGAACGCACGCCATGTGACGGTGGACAGCATAAGCCGTCTGGAGAAGCGCTGTGGCGGCGGACGCGAGCGGCCCTAAGCGGCGAGGCCATGTCGCATGACTCCGGGGCGGGCCGTGTTTGCCTTTTAATGCGATGTCGCCGCGCCTTCGACGAAGCGGCGTCACGGTTGTCGAGACAAACAGCTTTCGGGCTTTGATAGGAACGTGACCAATCGCCAGGTGTGTTTCGGCACATACCGGCGAAGCATGGTCCTTAATCTGCCACGGCTCGGCGGAACGATCGCGTTCGTTTCCAATGGGATCCGAACAACGTTTGGCAGGGCATCGGCAATAGCATCCAACGCGCGCAGAGCCTCAGCTTTCGCCTCAGCGATCGCGTCTGCGCCCGCCCAACCCAGGGAACGCCTTCCATGAGGGAGTGAGCCCGCGCTGCGTTCCTCGTTCATTCGCCACCTGCTGATTGCGCCGCACAAAATCGTGCGGCCTGACATAGATCAGGGCGAGGGGGCGGCGGCTGCGCGATTAGTGCGCTGCGGATTTGGCATCCACCAGATTCGAGATCGGGATCTGCAATGAAATTCGGCACAGAGATCGTCCTTCTAAGCGTGTTCGCTTTTGCGGCCCTGGTGGCCGCCGGCTTCGGCGTGGATGAACCTTTCCGCCGACACATGTGGGTGTTGTTCTTCGCAGTGGCTGGTTTCACTGCGATCCTGTTGCGCAACACGGAGTTCAGGCCAGCAGCTCCGATTGACCCATCCGCTTACATGGATGGTCCGATCCGCTACGGCGCGATCGCCACCGTGTTCTGGGGTGTCGTCGGCATGCTGGTCGGCGTGGTGATCGCGCTGCAGCTCGCCTACCCCGATCTCAACATCCAGCCCTGGTTCAATTTCGGTCGTTTGCGGCCGTTGCACACATCCGGTGTCGTTTTCGCCTTCGGCGGCAACGCGCTGCTTTGCACGTCTCTGTATGTCGTGCAGCGCACCTGCCGCGCGCGCCTCTTCGGCCGTGATCTCGCCTGGTTCGTCTTCTGGGGCTACCAGCTGTTCATCGTCATGGCCGCGACCGGCTACCTGCTCGGCATCACCGAGGGCCGCGAGTACGCCGAACCCGAATGGTATGTGGATGTCTGGCTGACCATCGTCTGGGTCGCCTACCTCATTCTGTTCCTTGGCACGATCCTGAAGCGCAAGGAACCGCATATCTACGTGGCCAACTGGTTCTACCTGTCGTTCATCGTGACCATCGCGATGCTGCATGTGGTCAACAACCTGTCCATACCAGTCTCGTTCCCGGGCTCCAAGAGCTACTCCGCCTTTTCAGGGGTCCAGGACGCCTTGACGCAATGGTGGTACGGCCACAACGCGGTCGGCTTCTTTCTCACCGCCGGCTTCCTCGGCATGATGTATTATTTCGTGCCCAAGCAGGCGAACCGGCCAGTCTATTCGTACCGGCTGTCGATCGTCCATTTCTGGGCTATCATCTTTCTCTACATCTGGGCCGGGCCGCATCACCTGCACTACACCGCCTTGCCCGATTGGGCGCAGACGCTCGGCATGGTGTTCTCGATCATGCTGTGGATGCCGTCCTGGGGCGGCATGATCAACGGCCTGATGACGCTGTCCGGCGCCTGGGACAAGCTGCGCACCGATCCGATCATCCGCATGATGGTGATGGCCGTCGCCTTCTATGGCATGTCGACCTTCGAAGGCCCCATCATGGCGATCCGGGCGGTCAATTCGCTGTCGCATTATACCGACTGGACCATCGGGCACGTCCATTCGGGTGCGCTCGGCTGGGTCGGCATGATCTCGTTCGGCGCGATCTACTACATGGTCCCGAAGCTCTGGAACCGTCAACGGCTCTACTCGCTGAGGCTCGTCACCTGGCACTTCTGGCTGGCGACACTCGGGATCGTCGTCTACGCCGCGGTGATGTGGGTGTCCGGCATCATGCAGGGCCTGATGTGGCGCGAATATGGCGAGCAGGGCTTCCTGGTCTACTCCTTCGCCGAAACCGTCGCCGCCATGCACCCCTACTATGTCCTGCGCGCCATCGGCGGCGCCATGTACCTCTCCGGCGCCCTGATCATGGCCTGGAACATCACCAGGACCATCCTCGGCCACCAGCGCGAGGAGGAGCCGATGCCGAGCCCCGTCGCCATCCGACCTGCGCGATCAGGAGCCAGGTAATGGGCTTGATGGACAAACACGCAATCATCGAGAAGAACGCCACGCTTCTTCTCGTTGGCTCGCTGCTCGTGGTGACGGTCGGCGGCATCGTCGAGATCGCGCCTCTCTTCTATCTCGACAACACGATCGAGAAGGTGGAAGGCATGCGCCCCTATTCGCCGCTCGAACTTGTCGGGCGCAACATCTATATGCGCGAGGGCTGCTACCTCTGTCATAGCCAGATGATCAGGCCGTTCCGCGACGAAGTTGAGCGCTATGGCCACTACAGCCTGGCTGCCGAGTCCATGTACGATCACCCCTTCCAGTGGGGATCGAAGCGCACCGGGCCGGATCTCGCCAGAGTTGGCGACCGCTACTCGAATGCATGGCATGTCGCGCATCTTACCGACCCGCGCTCGGTGGTGCCGGAATCGATCATGCCGAGCTATGGGTTCCTGAAAGACACGCCGATCGACGTGAAGGATTTCTCGACGCATCTGGTCGCCAACAGGCTTGTAGCCGTCCCTTACACCGATGACATGATCGCCCACGCCAATGCGGATCTGGCGGCGCAGGCCGATCCCAATGCCGACACATCAGGCCTTGAGGCGCGTTACCCAAAAGCCAAGATCGGCGACTTCGACGGCAACCCGCAACAGGTCACCGAAATGGATGCCCTGCTCGCCTACCTGCAGATGCTTGGCACACTGGTCGACTTCAAAAATTACGACGAAGCCGCCGGCTACCGCTGAGGAGAACGCTGATGACCTACAATTTGATGCGGGCGTTTGCCGACAGCTGGGGCCTGGTTGCGATGGCGCTGTTCTTCGTGGGGTGCATCGCCTTTGCCCTACGCCCCGGCAGCCGAAGGCTGGCCGACGAAGCGGCCCGCATTCCGCTCGAGGACGAGTGATCATGAGCGACGAGCATATCGATGAAATCTCTGGCGTCTCGACCACCGGCCACGAATGGGATGGTATCCGGGAGCTGAACAACCCGCTTCCCAGATGGTGGGTTATCACTTTTTACGTCACCATTGTCTGGGCGATAGGCTACACCATTGCCTATCCAGCATGGCCTCTGTTGCACTCGGCGACAACGGGTGTGCTCGGCTATTCCAGCCGCAACGAGGTCAGGAACGAGCTGACCGCGGCTGAGGCCGCCAAGGGCAAATATATCTCGGCGGTGGAGTCCAAGAGCGTCTCGGAAATCGCCGCGGACGACGGCCTGCGCGAATTCGCAATCGCCGCCGGTGGCGCCGCTTTCAAGGTCAATTGCGTACAATGTCATGGCTCCGGCGCCCAGGGTTCCAAGGGCTTTCCCAATCTCAACGACGACGACTGGCTGTGGGGCGGCAAGGCCGAGCAGATCCAGCAGACGATTACGCACGGCATCCGCTTCGCATCCGATCCGGACACGCGCCTGTCGGAAATGCCGGCCTTCGGCGACATCATTACCGCCGACCAGATCGCACAAGTCAGCGCCTACGTGGCCAGCCTTTCCGGCAAGGTCCGCGATGCAAGTCTGATCCAACCCGGCGCCAAGGTCTTTGCCGAGAATTGCGTGGCCTGTCACGGCGACAATGCAAAAGGCAACAGGGAATTCGGCGCCCCCGACCTGACCGATGCGATCTGGCTCTATGGATCCGGTGAGACAGCCATCGCCGCACAGGTCCGTGCGCCAAAACAGGGCGTCATGCCGGCCTGGGTTGGCCGTCTCGGCGAGATCAAGGTCAAGGAACTTGCAGTTTATGTCCATTCGCTTGGCGGCGGAGAATAGGAATGGAAGGTCCTATTCTTCGGTCCCCCCTGCCAAGCGGACGAGGCCCGGCGTGAGCCGGGCCTCGACACCATCCCTAATGCGATCTGCACAACCCGGCAAGGCTATCCTACGGCGAGGCTTTACGACAGGTGCCCCTGACATTGGCTGGGAAAGTGGAGTTGCACATGCGTGACAAGACGCAGTTGACAGGGCTCGAAACAGAAACTGTCAATTCCGCCAAAACCCGCAAGCCGCTTTATGCCGCGCGTCAAAAGATCTTTCCGAAGCGCGCCTCGGGCAACTTTCGTCGCTTCAAATGGCTGGTGATGACGATCACACTTGGCATCTATTACCTGGCTGCGTGGCTGCCTTGGGCTCGCGGTCCATTTGCCCCGGACCAGGCAGTCCTGCTCGATCTCGCGAACCGGCGCTTCTACTTCTTCTTCATCGAGATATGGCCCCAGGAATTCTTCTATGTGGCCGGCCTCCTGGTCATGGCGGGCGTCGGTCTTTTCCTGATCACCTCGACTGTCGGCCGTGCCTGGTGCGGCTATGCATGCCCTCAGACGGTGTGGGTCGATCTGTTCCTCGTCGTCGAACGTGCGATAGAGGGCGACCGTAACGCTCGCATGAAACTCGATGCAGGCCCCTGGACCGCCCGCAAGCTGATGCTGCGCTTATCGAAGCACGCCGTCTGGCTGGTCATCGGTGCGGCGACCGGCGGCGCCTGGATTTTCTATTTTGCCGATGCGCCGACGCTGGTTGGCGAACTCTTCACCGGCACCGCGCCACCCGTCGCCTACATCACTGTCGCCGTGCTGACGGCTACCACCTACACGTTCGGCGGTCTGATGCGCGAGCAGGTCTGCACCTACATGTGCCCATGGCCGCGCATCCAGGCAGCGATGCTCGACGAAAGTTCTCTCACCGTCACCTACAATGACTGGCGCGGCGAACCGCGTTCTCGCCACGCCAAGAAGGTCCTTGCCGCAGGGCTGCCGGTCGGTGACTGCGTCGACTGCAATGCCTGCGTCGCGGTCTGCCCGATGGGGATCGACATCCGCGATGGCCAGCAGATGGAATGCATCACCTGCGCGCTGTGCATAGACGCCTGCGACGGGGTCATGGACAAGCTCGGCAAGGAGCGCGGGCTGATCTCCTATGCGACACTGTCCGACTACAACGCCAACATGATGCTGGCGACCGCGGGCGGCTCCAGTTCAGTCAACCCGTCGCAGGTCAGGACCGCTGATGGCCTGTTCTCCGACAAGGTGGCGCATTTCCATATCCGCAAGATCTTTCGGCCACGCACCTACGTCTACATGGGTATCTGGTCGCTGATCGGCCTGGGTCTGCTCTATTCGCTGCTGACGCGCGATCGGCTCGAAGTCAACGTGCTGCATGATCGCAATCCGCAATTTGTCACGCTGTCCGACGGCTCGATCCGCAACGGCTACACCGTCAAGCTGCTCAACATGATCCCCGAGCCAAGGACGATCGTTGTCGCGATTCAAGGCTTGCAGGGCGCCGAGATGAGCGTGGTCGGCGACGACATCCCGGAAGGCCGTTCTTTTGCCATTCCGGTCGAACCCGACCGCCTGAAAATGCTGAAGGTCTTCGTGCGCCAGCCGGCGGATCAAATCCAGGGCACAGCGCAGACCTTCAAGTTCCGTGTCGAGGACAAGGCGAGCTTCGAGGCGGACGAATACACCGCCACCTTCAACGCGCCGGAGACTGCCAGATGACCGCTAACGCTGAAAAACCCCGCGTATTCACCGGCAGGCACATGCTGGCCATCATCCTAGCCTTTTTCGGGGTGGTCATCGCGGTCAATCTGACGATGGCAACGCTCGCCAACACGAGCTGGACCGGCCTTGTCGTCGAAAACACCTATGTGGCGAGCCAGCAGTTCAACAAGAAGGCCGAGGAGGGGCGGGCGCAGGCAGCGCTCGGCTGGACCGGCAAGCTGACCATCGCATGGGGCGAGGTCCGCTATAGCCTTACCGACGCCGTCGGCAAGCCGATTGCCTTGCATGGCGTCAAGGTGCTGTTTCGCCATCCCGCCTACGAGAAAGAGGACAAGGCGGTCAACCTCGCCCTCGCCTCCGGCCAGGAATTCGCAGCCCAGCACATGCCGAAGGATGGCGTCTGGATCGTCGAAGTCGACGCTGACGCCGGTCTGGCCGAGCCCTACCGCGAAGTCCGCAGGATCATGATTTCCCATGGAGCGCTGAAATGAGTTGTTGTGCACCGGGCGCCGAAATGGCGCTTGATCTGGGCAGCACCACGTCGGTCCTGCCGTCTAGTCAAGAGATCAGGCTGGCGAGCCGATCGCTTGGAGATGATCTCCGCCAAACCGATCTTTCGGTGCCGAGCGTTCATTGCGCAGCTTGTATCCAGACGATCGAGACGGCGTTGGGAACGCTCGATCGCGTCGAGAGCGCCCGCGTCAACCTGTCGACGAAACGGGTCTCGGTCCGCTGGCGTGGCGACGAGGTTCCACCGTTCGTCGCCGCGCTTGGACGGCTCGGCTACCAGGCGCATCTCTTCGCCCCCGAGATTGATGAAAAGGACAGGACGCTTTCGGAGTTGATCCGCGCCGTCGCGGTTGCCGGGTTCGCGGCGGGCAATATCATGCTGCTTTCGGTCTCTGTCTGGTCCGGGGCCGAAGGGGCTACCCGCGACCTGTTTCACTGGGTCTCCGCATTGATCGCCATCCCAGCGCTCGCCTTCGCCGGCGGCATCTTCTTCCGCTCGGCCTGGAATGCACTGCGCCACGGCCGCATGAACATGGACGTGCCGATCGCGGTCGGAGTGTCGCTCGCTTACGCCATGAGCCTCTATGAGACGATCAACCATGGCGACCACGCCTATTTCGACGCGTCGGTTTCGCTGCTTTTTTTCCTTTTGATCGGCAGGACGCTGGATCACGTGATGCGCGAACGTGCCCGCACCGCGGTGAAAGGCCTGTCGCAGCTGGCCGCACGCGGCGCCATGGTGCTGCGCGGCGATGGCGCGCGCGACTATCTGCCGGTTGGCGAGATCGAACCGGGGATGCAGCTGCTGATCGCGGCCGGTGAAAGGATCCCCGTCGACGGCAAGATCATCCACGGAGCGTCTGATCTCGACTGCTCGCTGGCCTCAGGCGAAAGCGCGCCGAAAAACGTGGCGCCGGGCGAAGCCGTGCAGGCCGGCGTGCTCAATCTTACCGGCCCGCTGACGATCGAGGCGACCGCCGCCGCGAAGGATTCGTTCCTCGCCGAAATGGTTCGGCTGATGGAAGCCGCAGAGGGCGGTCGCGCGCACTATCGCCGCATCGCTGATCGCGTGTCGGCACTCTACGCGCCCGTGGTTCATCTCACCGCCTTCGTGACATTCCTGGGTTGGATGGCGGCGACGGGCGACTGGCACCGGGCGATGACGATCGCCATTGCCGTTCTGATCATCACCTGCCCGTGCGCGCTCGGCCTCGCCGTGCCGATCGTGCAGGTGGTCGCCGCGCGGCGCCTGTTCGAGAACGGCATCATGGTCAAGGACGGTTCGGCCATGGAGCGCCTGGCGACGATTGATACAGCAGTGTTCGACAAGACCGGAACGCTCACGCTCGGCCAGCCCCGGCTCCTCAATGCATCGTCGATCGATCCGGCCATGCTGGCAATCGCGGCAGACATGGCCGCGCACTCGCGCCACCCGTTTTCAAAGGCCATAACCGGCTTTGCCGCTCCTGGCGGGCAACACAAATTCGATGCCGTCACAGAGCATCCGGGGTTCGGGATCGAAGCCACTGTCGCCGGAAGCATCTGGCGGCTGGGTCGACGCGGATGGGCTGGATGGAAGGCCCGGACCGGTGGTGAAGGCAACCATGGCTATGGCGGAACGGTGCTGACAAAAGACGGGTTCATTGTCGCGACCTTCGATTTCGAGGATGCGCTGCGCGCCGACGCGGCGGCGGCGATCAAGCGATTGAACGATACTGGGGTGTCGATGCAAATGCTGTCGGGCGATACCGCAGGTGCCTGCGGTGAAGTTGCAAGAATGCTGGGTGTCGAGGACTTCGTTCCGTGCCTGCTGCCGTCGGGCAAGGTCGAGCGCATCGAGACCCTGGCGAAAGACGGACACAAGGTTCTGATGGTTGGCGACGGCCTCAACGACACGCCGGCGCTGAGCGCGGCGCATGTCTCGATCGCTCCGGCCACCGCCGCCGACATTGGCCGCAATGCCGCCGACTTCGTATTCCTGCGCGAAAGCCTTCTGGCAGTGCCTCTCGCGCTGGACGTCTCGCGCAAGGCGGGACACCTGATCCGCCAGAACATCGCGATTGCGATCGTCTACAATGCCGTCGCCGTGCCGATCGCCATCCTGGGCCACGCCACGCCTTTGTTAGCGGCGATTGCCATGTCTGCCTCATCGGTGCTTGTTATTGGAAACGCATTGCGCTTGCACGGCTTCGGGGCGAATGCGACGCTGCAAGTTATTCAAAAAGTCGGACGCTCCGCAGTCAGCTATTCGGCATAATCCTCGTGACGACGTTGCTCTATCTCATACCAGTGGCCCTTTTTCTGGGTGCACTGGGTGTGTCCGGCTTCGTCTGGGCATTGCGAAGCGGTCAATACGAAGATCTCGACGGAGCCGCCGAGCGGATACTAATTGATCGGGACGACAAACCGGAACGCTGATTTCAATCCGCTGTGCATAAGATGCGCGGATCGCGCTCGTCAGTCGAGCCGGCTCGGTCGGGAACAAGCTGTCCATGCTCCATGCTCCATGCTCCATGCTCCATGCTCCATGACCATCTTGACCTAAGCTGCACACTACATTTGTGAAAAGCCTCTGTCGTGCGAAGGACTGCCTCCCATTGCACCCAGTATGAGGCGTGTGATGCCACGAGAGTACCTCGCGTGGCCGGACGAGAGCTTGGCAATGTGCGCACGGGTTCCAAAGTGGAACGTCACGGTCGATCACCTGACCGTGAACCGCCAGTGCCGATTGGTCATGTCTGGCTGATCCAGATCAGGGTCATACTCATCGGCGTGGTCTATTGACCAGTCTTCGACGGAGAAATGCATGACTTACGGAAAGATTGGTCGTCATTATCAGCACCTTCACGGTTCTGGGTTTTCTGTCGTGTGGTCGGCCATGCCTTGTGCTTACGGCGCAGCCATTAGCTGACCGGCGTCGTGTGTATCTCGCTTGCTGGCTGACCATCCGCGTGGCTTGCGCGGACAGGGGGCCGATCAACAGCTTTCGCCTTTGATGGGTTGTGTGCGTCGTTGCCGATCCATCCCGATTCCCGGCCCGCGCCTTGAGGCTATGCGACGGTACCGGAACCCAGCGCACGTCACGCGGTTCCGCGCGCGTGGTGTCCGCTCGTCACGACGATGAACGAACAAGCGGCTGGAGTACCATGAACACCGTACACATCATCGACTGCCACAATGCAAATGACTACTTCGCCGACAGGCAAGAGGGACCGATCGTGCAGCACTTGTTAAAGGCTGTCAACATCCGCGCGGAGCTCCAAATGGCGTTGAACCGAACGAAATTTGGTGAGGCTGTAGTACGAGCGATGGAGGCGGAGTGCGACGTGCTTCACATCGCCGGGCACGGCAATGGTGACGGGATCGCTTCGTCCAGTGGGCGAAGTGGCCTTCTTTGGGCTGACTTCGTAAAAATGTTCCAGGGCTCGCATCCAGCGCCGAAGATCCTCGTGATGTCAACGTGCTGCGGAGCATCATCGGGGTTGGGACGTGCGTTTTCGAAATCGATCAACCGTCCGAAGTTGATCATTGGTTCGAGTGACGCGCGCTATTTCGACGACTATGTCGCCGCGTGGGCTTTGCTCTATCGGCGACTGAATTGCAAGGACATCGACATCGAAGCCATGCAGCAGGTTCTTGATGAGATATGCGCGGTCGTGGATAAAAGTTTCCGCTACCTTGGCTGGGATGACGAGAGAGAGCGCTACGTTCGATACCCTCACCCTCGCAAGAGAGCCCGCTTCGACGTCGTGGAGCGTGAGTAGTATGCGCAAGGGTTCCAGGTGGAATGTGGCGATCGATGCGGCGCGGCCGTCGCTGACCAGCGTCGCGAGTGTCTCGCTTGCTGGCGGCGATCTGCGCGGCTGCGCGGCGAAAGGGCGGGATCGGTTAGCCGCATCCACCTCTGAGCGCTTTGAGTGCTTCGTTGCCGATCGATGCGAATCTCCCGGCCCAGCGCCTTTAGGCAATGCGGCGGGCACGGAGCTCATGTCACTCGGCTCAGTTCCACCGTTACACGAGGATAGGCGACCGGATGGCGGCACGCTGATGGGCTCTGACGATAATTTTGACATCGTTGTCGTTGGAGCCGGCCCGGTCGGCCTTTCGTTCGCTGCGTCGCTTGCCCAAAGCGAACTCAAGGTGGCAGTTGTTGAACAGAACACATTCGATAGTCTGGCGAATCCGGCTTTCGATGGTCGCGAAATCGCGCTGACCAACGCTTCGATCAGAACCCTTCGCGAGCTCGGCGCCTGGGATGTCATCCCGGCTTCGGACAAATCAGCACTTCAAGGCGCGCGCGTGCTCAACGGCTCGAGCGCATTCGCTCTTCGTTTCGATCCTCCCAGCAACTCTGGAGAACCGCTGGGGGTTTTGGTTCCAAATTGCCGGATCCGCGAGGCGCTGTTCAAAATCGTCCGCTTGCAGGATCGCGCCCGGCTGTTGTGCGGCCACTCGGTCGTCGATGCAACAAACAGCCAAGAAGGAGCAGTCGTAACGCTCTCTAATGGCGCGCGTTTAACTGCTCGGCTGGTTGTTGCCGCGGATTCGCGTTTGTCCGCCACGCGTGATCTGCTAGGCATCGGCGCCGATATCAACCGGCTTGGCCACTCGATGCTGATTTGCCGAGTGAGGCACGAGCGCGCCCACCACCAGATCGCCATCGAATGGTTCGATCACCATCAGACGATAGCGATATTGCCCCTCGCGGAGGGCATGTCGTCGCTGCTGCTCACATTGCGCTCAAACGAGGCCTATAGACTGCTTGCCTTCGATGATGATTTGTTCCTGTCGGAGTTGACGAAACGGTGTCGAGGGCGCCTTGGAAAAATGACCTTGGCAAGCAAGCGCCACACCTATCCGCTGGTCACGACCTGGGCGCACAAATTCCGGGCGCCGAGCGCCGCACTCATCGGCGACGCTGCCATCGGCATGCACCCGGTGACCGCTCACGGATTCAACATCGGTCTCAGCAGCCAGAAGCAACTCGCCCGTGGAATCATGACTGCGTGCCGCGACGGCCGCAATGTTGGCGACCCCGACATGCTGCATATATACGAAAGGCGGCTGCGCCTGTCGGCGGCGCCGCTCTACCATGCAACGAACATATTGGTTGGACTCTACTCCAGAGACCACCTGGCGGCACGGCTTGCAAGGCATCTGGGGCTTCGCTTTGCCCAACATGTTCCCCTTGTCCGGCATGGGATTTCGGCGGAGCTCCAGCGGTGATACTGCACCAGCAGTCGCATTTTTGCGCGTGCTGGGCGAGCGATGAGAGAGTGCATGATGCACCGGAGTAATCCTGCTCCCCGACGCTGATCTCCGATTGAAGAATTAACCCGTCCTTCAGGGGGGCTGCATAGGCTGCGGACAAGCAGGAGTAAGCAAGCTGACCCGTCCAGCCTTGGAAAAAGAAGATCCGCTGGAGGCGAGAATCCTTCAGGACCAGCTCGCTGATCTGAGGGCAGGCCTTTTCGTCTCAATGCCGATAAGCATTGTGCTGTCCGGGCTGATTTTGACCGTGCAGGCCCTTTCCGGGAACGGTCTTGCTGGCGCGGCCTGGTTTTCGGTCGTTAATGCGATAAATGCCGCCCGCCTTGCACTCGCCCGTCATCAGCTGAAGGAACCCGGAGTCCAGGATGATCTGACACGGGTTTGGCTGCGGCTTCGCTGGTTTGGCAGGCTTGCTCTTCTGGCGGGATTCACCTGGTCATTCCTTGCCGTCCTAACGGCTGGATACACGACGTCTCAAGCATCGCTGCATCTAATAATTCTGGCGGGCATTTCAGCTGGCGCGGTCACGTACGGCAGCTCATATGCTGCGGCAGCGATATGCTTCATCACACCGCCACTCCTCATTGCCGCCGCATGTTTGCTGACGAAGGGAGCCCCGGAAAACTACATTCTGGCTTTTGCCGTCCTGCTTTTCGAGGGCGGCCTGGTTCGATCCTCGTTCGTTGGACAAGCGCGCTTCCGTGACGCGAGCCGCCTGAGACATCAAGCCGAGCGGCTTGCCGCGGAAATGGAGCGCAATTCCAGGGAGGACCATCTTACCGCGCTCCTCAACAGGCGGGGCCTCGAACATGCAATCGATCAGTTTGAGAACACCGATGGACCCTTTGTGGCCATGCTGATTGATCTGGACGGGTTCAAATCTGTCAACGATACCTACGGTCACAGAACGGGTGACGAGCTGCTTGCCAGGATCGCCCGCCGAATAGAGGAAGAAGCACCGGAGGGCTCAACGCTCGCCCGCATCGGTGGGGATGAATTCGTGCTGGTTTTTTCTTCGCGAAAGAATTCTCCTTCTCCCACCAATCTCGCGTCCAATCTCATAGCCAAGCTTGCTCGCCCCTATCCTGGGATCGCATCAGTCCGCATTGGAGCGTCTATAGGAATCTACTTGGCTGAAAACCCCGGACTAACGGAAATGTTGTTGCGGGCCGACATCGCCCTTTACACAGCTAAGCGCCGCGGCAGGAATGAATTTTGTCTGTTCGATGCCGAGCTAGCCCGGGAGTTGCAACGCCGCCAGTCAATCGAACGCGATCTTCATTCGGCGATAACGATGAGAAGCTTGGTCGCTTGGTTTCAGCCAATCGTAAGACTCGAAACTGAAGCCGTCGTCAGTTTTGAAGCCTTGCTAAGATGGTCTCACCCGCTTCACGGTCCCATTTCTCCGCCCGAGATCATGACAGCGGCACGCGAAACTGGAATGCTTCAGCTGCTAACTCAAACGGTATTCGCCGACTGTTGCGCTCTTATCGAGGGCTTGGTCAAAGCTGACCGTCGTGATGTTCGTGTGGCGATGAATGTTTCACCGTGCGAGTTGGAAGCTGGCGATATTGACGAGATGATTCTTAATGGTCTGGCGGCAAAAGACCTCCCTGCAACGATGTTCGACATCGAGATTACCGAAGAAGCCCCAGTGGATCCGGACAGAGTGGATGAAAAGCTCGCCCGGCTTTCACATGCTGGCATTTCTATCGCGCTCGATGACTTCGGCACCGGTTTTTCGACGTTGGCATCGCTCAAGGACAGTCGGATCAGGAAGGTGAAAATAGATCAGGGCTTCGTTCGCGGCTTAGCCAAGTCCCGGGAGAATCGGCTGCTTGTCAAAGCGGTGATTGATCTTGGTAGGACGCTCGGGATCGAGGTCATGGCCGAGGGCGTTGAAACAGAGGCAGATCGGCAAACTCTGTACAAGCTTGGCTGCAGAACCGCGCAGGGCTTCCTGTTCTCTAAGGCAGTGCCTCTCCATTTGGCACTTGATTCGGTAGTAAAAGAGCACGCGAAGGAGTTGTGACCGGCCTCTCCGTCCGTGCTGCTCGCGGAACTTTCATGTGGGGTGGACCTGACGCGCGAAAGCCGTTTCGGACGGTAGAGTTATTACGGGGGCGAAACTGAGCACGTGGTTTGGATAGCAGCAATCCGGTCCACCGGCGCACATGCAGCGGCTTCATACAAGCGTTCAAGTTGCGAGATGAGCTTGAGTGAACGACGTCGGAGAATTGCGTCCTTTGGACGCTGGTTTCGCGGTTCCCGTAGGATTCGATTACGGGAAGCGTTCTTGGCTGCTTCTCGGCTCAGCGCTCATCGGGATGAACAACGTACCCGCGGTCAAGGTCTTCGCGACCTCAACCCAGTCACCATCCCGCAACAGCAGCGGTCGGGTCCTGATCAAGCGCTCAGCCTCAGCACAGGTGCTGGAGCAACGGTAGAGCGCGGAAAACGTGTATCGGAATGCGCTGGCTCACCATAGGAAGCTGCCACGGCATGTCGAATGTCCCCAGGGGGCGGACCGTTCCCTTGCATTTGTCTCGATGACGGGCTCTCAAAGCTAAAGCCAAGAGAGCTTTATAAAAATCGCACCCGATCGGCTGCGCAACGACGACCAGCTGAGGCCCGATCGGGTGCTAAGGTCGTGCCAAAAAAGGCGCGTCACTGTCGCATTTCTAGCCGGCTTGCGATCGGACGTCATCTCTTGGCGATCGCTGCCCCTTCTCTCAAATGCGCTTAGCGGCGCCGATGGCGAATAGCGCAAGCTTTTCCACCCGTTTCTACTCCACTACCGAGACTCGTCACCAACCTCCTTTTATTCGCTTCCATATGGCCCATCCTGTCTCCAATCGAGGAGGAGCGCGAACATGGGCCAAGCCGTAGAACGTCTCAGTCTCGGGAATTCTTCTGCTCGCCAAACTGCCGTTGTCGCCGGCACCATATTTGGCAGGGTGACAGTGCACGACAAGATATCAGGCGTTCTTGTCTGGGCTGAACTATGCTTGCAAGCCATAACCCAAAAATCGCCGATCCCTTTGAATTCGAGCCGGATGAATGGGTGTTTCAAAATTTTTGGCGGTTTTAGGCAGAACCCTCCGATGGCCCGCGTACCGGTCAAGCTTCGTGAGCACTTTAGGTTCGTCGATCAGGCATAGGTTTCTTTCCCATGCCACATGCTGGCCGTTTGCCTAGTTCGGAAGCCCTCGAGAGGCGTTGCTCGTCTTGGTATGGCGTCGCCCCTTTTTCCGATCCATCGGCCACGGAGCTAGAATGGTGTCTAGCTGTTGCCGCCTACTTGGTCATCCGGCATGGAGATGCCTATATACCGACCTTCGAAAGGCTGGAATACGAGGTCGAACAAATGCGGCGGAAGCTCGGAAATCGCGAGCGAGCGCAGCGCGTGCTGGCCACGCTCAACCTAAATGGCTCGGACAGCTGGAGCCGTGAGGTTGGTTCTCAAGGCCTGGATGGCGCCGCAATCACATTCGCCCGGGCGGGGTAAAAGCGATTTTTTGGAGCCACTCGCGCTTTTGCGCTAACGAAGGTCCCGCGCCGTATTTGGGCCGGATCCATTTGTGGCCCATCAGAGAAGCAATTACCTTCTCCGGCGCCTCAACTGCCGTCAGCCGGTCCTCGAAAGTGTGTCGCAGGCTATAAAGACTATGCTCGGAAGTCGGCAGAAGTTCCTTGCTGGCGAGCACCTTGTTGACGAGCGCTGAAAGTGACGCGGCCTTGTCGCGATAACGAGGAAAGCCGTCCGGATGGAGCTTGATGGCTGCAAGTGCGCCGCCAACCAAGGGAATGTCACGGGCTGAATGACCGGTCTTCAAGCGACGGCCATTGGGGCGCACCCGCACATGCGGGATTTCTCGATCGAGGTGGATTGTTTCGGTGGTGAGGTTTGCCGCTTCAGAAAGCCTGAGTCCGGTATCGGCAATCACATAGATTAGATGGCGGGCTTCGTCATTGAGTCCGTCGAGCGCGCCTTCAGCGAGTATCTTCTCCTGAATGAACTCCGCTGTGAACGCAGCGCGTTGCCCGGGGACGGCGCCGGAAAGACGCAGGTTTCGAAAAACCGGCTCCAGCTTGAGCTGGTGAGTCAGATCGACGACGCGCAGCATTTTCGAAACATGGCCGATGTCCTTGTTGGCCGTACCGATATCAAGTCCATCCTCAACGATCCGCTTTTGCCACCACTCGCGGAACGCGATTGCGTCGTCCCGAGTGAGGCTTGCGATCTCCTTGTCGCCAATGACTCCAACCAGATTGGCAACTGCGCGCTTTTTGGGGTTACGCCATTTCTTGATTTGGTTGGGCGACATGGTCAGCAAGTTCTGTTGCTCGATCGTCTCGAATTCCTTGATAAGACCGCTCAGGCGGACCGCTGGCCGCTTCTCCCCACCCATGACGGCCGAGACGTCCTGCGCGTCCTCGATCGATTTTTTGTCGAGGAGCAGCTTGATACGGGCCATGAGTTCGTCGAGCGGCCCCGCTGCTAGTTCCTCGTTAGTGCGATAGGCCAATCCAAATGACCGCGCGCGCTTCCTCGCGGCTTCGAAACGCAGCCCCGCCTCGGCGGATTGGCCTTCCCGCAGTCTACGCCAATACGCCTCCAGCCCCGCGCCGAGGCTTTGCACTGCATCTCGCGCCCGTACACCGCGGGGATCGTCAGCCACGGCGACGCCCGTGGAAATGCGTACTAGGCAGCGGCGATCAAACGCCGCGAATTCCTTCGGCACCCTGCGGACGAGATACCAGATGCCTTCACGTTTATGCGGCTTTGGCGCTGCGGAACGTCGCATTATCTTTCTCTAATGTTACACAGTTTGTTACACAGTCTAAGATATGTTTCGCTTCGTGCTGGTCAAGCGCAACAAGGAAGCTTTTGAAAGGAAAGGATTTTTATGGAAGCTAAATGGCGGAGAGGGAGGGATTCGAACCCCCGATGGGCTTGCACCCATGCCGCATTTCGAGTGCGGTGCATTCGACCACTCTGCCACCTCTCCGCGGTCATGGTCGGCCGTTGCCGGCGCGGCGCACTAGATAACGGCTGAACGGGCAGGTTACAAGGCCAATCCGTCAGTTATTTGGCTTGCCGGGCAAGCAGCGGATTCGCGACGGTTCAGCGGCGGCGAGGCCTGGGTAGGTTGGTAACCAGTCACGCGTGCTTGCCTCGACGACGGTCACGTCGTGCAGTCGTGCTGACACGCTCGATCCTTCGGCCGCCAACAACAGTCCCGACAACAGCTGTTTGCCTTGACTCGCACTCAACCTTCGGTTAGGGACAGCGCGCAATCGGCGTGGAGGGTTCTTCCGCGCCGCTTGTTTTTTGAACCCGCAGACTGACAAAAAGACGGCTGAACCGCCAGAGGCGGCTCATCAAGGCCGACCGAACAGCGAAAGGCAAAAAATGTTCGCAGTCATTAAAACGGGTGGCAAGCAGTATCGCGTTGCCGCCAACGATCTCCTGAAGATCGAAAAACTCGAAGCCGCTGTCGGCGATATGGTCGAGATCGGCCACGTCCTCGCACATGGCGAAGGCGAGAATGTCACGTTCGGCGCGCCGTTCGTCGACGGCGCGGTGGTCACCGCCGAAGTCGTCGAGCAGGGCAAGAACCGCACCGTCATCGCCTTCAAGAAGCGCCGCCGGCAGAATTCGCGCCGCAAGATCGGCCATCGCCAGCTTTTGACCACCGTGCGGATCTCCGAGATCCTGCTGGGTGGCGCCAAGCCGACGAAGACGGCAGCGGTCAAGGCGCCGAAGAAGGTGAAGGCCGAGGCCGCCACCGAGGTGCAGGCGGAAGCCGCGCCGAAGAAGGAGCCCAAGGCCAAGGCAGCCGAGACAAAGGCAGCCGAGACCGCGGCAGCGCCGCTGTTCAAGGCGCCCAAGGGTGAGCCGGACGATCTGACCGTGATCAAGGGCATCGGCCCGGTCGCAGCCAAGGATCTCAACGAGCAGGGCATCATCACCTTCGCGCAGCTCGCCAAGCTGACCGACAAGGATGTCGCCAAGATCGACGAGCACATGCCCTTCAGCGCCGACCAGATCAAGGACTGGCGCGAGCAGGCCAAGGAATTGGCGGCGAAGTAATTTTCTGGCGACCAGGTCGCCGGATCGGACTTGAAACGGAACGCGAACGCGTTCATAAGGCCTTTTAGGCGCCTTGCGGCGCAACGGAGTTAGTTAGATGGCACACAAGAAAGCTGGCGGCTCGTCGCGCAACGGTCGCGACTCGCATTCCAAGCGTCTGGGCGTGAAGAAGTTCGGCGGCGAAGCCGTCATCCCGGGCAACATCATCATTCGTCAACGCGGCACCACGTGGCATCCCGGCGTCAATGTCGGCATGGGCACGGACCATACGCTTTTTGCGCTCGAGACCGGCGCCGTGACGTTCAACAAAAAAGCCAACGGCCGAACCTACGTATCGGTCAACCCGATTGCCAAAGCCGCGGAGTAGCCGGTTCCGCACTAGAACACCGGCGCCCATCTCGGGAACCGGTGTCTGGCAAAGCCAGGAAAAGGATCAGGGGAGATGGGTTTCCATCTCCCCTTTTTCTTGTGCCTGGAGGACTTTCAAATGGTTGCCGAAGCGGAAGACTCAGAAGACGAAAGTTACGCGATAGACTGCCCGGTGCTGGTCACCGAGCGGCTGGTGATGCGGGCGCCCCACGAGGGCGATATCGCGCAGCTGGTCGAGCTTGCCGACAACCGCCATGTCGCCGAAATGCTGGCACGCATGCCGCACCCCTATGGCGAGGCCGAGGCGCGCGCTTTCCTGGCCATGACCAAATCGCGCCGGGCCGGCATTGCTTATGCCCTGACGCTGGCCGGCACCGACACCTTCGTCGGTTGCGCCGGCCTCAACACCACCGATCGCGGGCTGGAGCTCGGTTACTGGATCGGCGAGCCGCACTGGAAGAAGGGCTATGCGACGGAAGCAGCGCACGCGCTGGTCGATCTCGCCTTCCAGAGGACGTCGATCCAGGTCCTGCATGCCTCGACGCGGGTCATCAATCCGGCCTCGCGCCGCGTCATCCACAAGTGCGGGTTCCAGTATGCCGGCCAGGGCATGCTGAACTCGATCGTCGCCGGCCAGGTTCCCGTCGAGCGCTACCGGCTCGATCGCAAGACCTGGACCAGCCTGCGGAACTGGGTGCATTTCTGATGGATGACGACGGTCAAACCAATGGTCGACAGCAGCGATATTGAAACGGCCGCGATCGCGCCGATGACGCCTGGGGATATCGAAAGCTTTCATCGCGCGCTCGATGTCGTAGCGCGTGAGCGAAAGTACTTGTCCTTCCTTGAGGCGCCACCGCTGGATCAAGTCAGAAGTTTCGCAATGGATCGTATCGGGAGAGGCGATCCGGGGTTCGTGGCCGTTGTTCGTGGCGAGGTCGTCGGCTGGTGCGACATCTCACGCCATGATCGGCTCATCCATGCCCATCGCGGCTCCCTCGGGATGGGGATTGTTCCTCCCTATCGGGGGCGAGGGCTTGGACTGCGGCTCATCAATGCAACCTTGGCGCAAGCGCGCAGGGCCGGTTTCGTCCGCATCGAACTCTCCGTGCATTCCGACAATGCTCGCGCCATCTCTCTCTACGACAAGGTCGGGTTTGTCAGGGAGGGCGTGCAGCGCGATGCCGTCCATGTCGACGGGGAATACCGCGATACGATCATGATGGCGATCGTCGAACGCGAAAACGCCGCCAGATGAATGGCCATCAGCCCAGTTCGACCCACACCGGCAGATGGTCCGAGCCGACTGCCTTTCGGTCGACCCACAGACGCTGCAGGGATCTGGCAAGCGAAGCGCTGGTAAAGATATAATCGATGCGCTTGTGCCGGCTGGGATCGGTGGGTTGCTTGGGATCGACCCAACTGATGAGATCGTCGCCGGTGGCGTTCAGCCGCAAGGCGGCATCGACGGCGAAGTCGGCGGTCAGCGGCATGCCGAATTCATGGTCCGGCCGGCCGGCGAGTTCGACATATTCGGGTGAGCCGGCCAGCATGTTGAAATCGCCCATGCCGACAAAGGCTTCGGGATGCGGCAGTTCCGGCAGGCCGATCTCGGCGACGCCGGACAGTGCTCCGCCTTCGAGCGCATAGTTCAGCATGCGTTGGCGCAGGAACTGGATCTGGCTGGCGCGTTCGAGGGGGCTGCGGTGATCGAGATGGATGGAATAGAAGCGGATGAAACCAAGCGGCGTCTCGATCAGCGCTTCCAGCGCGCCGCGCTGGAAGTTCATCATCTCGAAGCTGCGGCTGCGCGGCAAAAGCAGGTTGCGCGACAGATGAATGGGCGTCCTAGACAGCACCATGTTGCCGAGCTGGAAGGTTTTCGTGACGGCACGGCCGTTGTCGATGTGCGAACCGATATTGGCCTCGAAATTGCTGCCATAGACGGCGAAATAGTCGGGCAGCGCCTCGCCGATCTCGGCGACCATGTCGCGGCCGCCATTCCGAGGATTGTTGCGGGTCACCTCCTGCAAAGCGATCACGTCGGCGCCGCGCACGGCATCGGCGATGCGCCCGACATCGTACTGCCCGTCGAGGCCGATGCCGTACTGGATGTTGTAGGTTACAAGCTTCATTCCGACGTCTCTCCGGCCAACCCCACATGGCCATTGTCACAAAACGGCCTCGCCCTTCGCCGCGCCTTGGTTTAGAGCAAGGGCCAAGGTTTAGAGCAATGCCGCAAAGCCACTAGTAGAAACTGTACAATCTCATGAAATTTCTCGATCAAGCCAAGGTATACATCCGCTCCGGTGACGGCGGCGCCGGTTCGGTGTCGTTCCGGCGTGAAAAATTCATCGAGTTCGGCGGGCCGGATGGCGGCGACGGCGGCCGCGGCGGCGATGTCTGGCTGGAGGCGGTCGACGGGCTGAACACGCTGATCGACTACCGGTATCAGCAGCATTTCAAGGCCAAGACCGGCGTCCACGGCATGGGCCGCAACATGACCGGCGCCAAGGGCGCCGACGTCACGCTGAAAGTGCCGGCCGGAACGCAGGTGTTCGAAGAAGACAACGAGACGCTGATCTGCGACCTGACCGTGGTCGGACAGCGCTTTCTGCTGGCCAAGGGCGGCAATGGCGGTTTCGGCAACCAGCATTTCAAGACCTCGACGAACCAGGCGCCGCGCCGCGCCAATCCCGGCCTGCCGGGGCAAGAGCTCAACATCTGGCTGCGGCTGAAGCTGATCGCCGATGCCGGGCTGGTCGGGCTGCCCAATGCCGGCAAGTCGACATTCCTGGCGGCGGTCACCGCAGCCAAGCCGAAGATCGCCGACTATCCGTTCACGACGCTGCATCCCGGCCTCGGCGTTGCCCGCATCGACGCGCGCGAATTCGTCATCGCCGACATTCCGGGCCTCATCGAAGGCGCGCATGAGGGCGTCGGCATCGGCGATCGCTTCCTTGGCCACGTCGAGCGCACGCGTGTGCTGCTGCATCTGGTTTCGGCGCAGGAGGAAAATCCGGGCAAGGCCTACAAGACCGTGCGAGCCGAGCTCGACGCCTATGGCCATGGCCTCACCGACAAGGTCGAGATCCTGGCGCTTTCCCAGGTCGACACGCTCGACGCCGATGCGCGCAAGAAGAAGGTCGCCTCGCTGAAACGCGCTGCCGGCCGCGCGCCGATGCTGTTGTCGGCGGTCACCGGCGAGGGCGTCGAGGCGGTGCAGCGGGCGCTGATGGCGGTGATTGCTGA
>NZ_RZRW01000221.1:0-8956 GCF_003998745.1 Mesorhizobium sp. M7A.F.Ca.US.014.04.1.1
CCGCCGATATAGAAGCCGGTCCAGTTGTAGGCTGGCGTCTCGAAGGCAGCACCGCCGCCGTTCTGGGCACCGAAACGGTAATTGGCTGCGATCTGGAAAGTATGGCGCGAGGTGTCAAGATTGAGGAGACCGTCCGGAACCCCGACGATGCCAGCCTCGGAAAGAAGATCGTCCTTGGTCCCGAAGCCCGTATAGCGATACTCAGTCTTGATCGTCCAATTGCTGTTGATGGCCGTTTCGATGCCACCTCCGACAAAATACCCGCTCTGATCCCAATCAAAGTCGAAGCCAGCGTTCGTATCGAGCTTGTACTTCTGCCAGGAATAGCCACCCAGCACGTATCCCAGAGTGTTTGGCGTCAAGAGATAGCCGAGACGCAGGCCAGCGTCGAAACCGTAGGTTTCCTTGATCGAAGCGTCGAATCCCGTAATGTCCAGCGTGGTCCCGATGTTGCCGACGTGAGCGTCCAGCAGACCACCGATGAGGAACCGCGGCGCGACCATATAGTCATAGCCAACCGTCAGCTCACCGTAGACGCCTTCGCCACCAATGCCGTTCAGCGAGACTGGAATAAAATCGCTGCTGAGCTTGTGTACGTTGGCACCGGCGCCGACGCCAAAACCAACGTATAGACCGCTCCAGTTAAAGCCGGCAGCTTCTTCTACCGGCTGCACGACGTCTGCTGCGTGAGCAGCAGATATCAAAGCCACAGCAGAAACAGCACCAAGAAGAAAAGATTTCGCGGATGTGCGAATGAACATATGCCCGTACCCCATGAGTAAACCCAGAATGTCTCTAGCAGGGAACCGGCCGGCACGGGAATGACAAATATGCAACAATGATGAGCAAAGTGCCGTTGCGTCACATCTTTCGGCGCCATGCTTTGCCTGAAAAACAGGCTCGCAAGAAAAAACCCGCCGGCATGGAACCGGCGGGCTGGATTGAAAGGAGCTGTTTTTCGCGAAAATCAGGCGGCGAGTACCGCTTTCGGCTCGACCAGTTCGTAGCCGAGCGCCTCGGCGACTGCGCGGTTGGTGATCTTGCCCTTGTGGACATTGAGGCCGTTGCGCAGGTGATGATCGTCGACCAGCGCCTTCAGGCCCTTGTCGGCGAGCTGCAGGCCGTAGTGAAGCGTCGCGTTGTTGAGCGCGTGGGCCGACGTGACGGGCACGGCACCCGGCATGTTGGCGACGCAATAGTGGATGACGCCGTCGACCTCATAGGTCGGGTCGGCATGGGTGGTGGCGTGCGAGGTCTCGAAGCAGCCGCCCTGGTCGATGGCGACATCGACCAGCACCGAGCCTTTCTTCATGCCCGACAGCATTTCGCGCGAAACCAGTTTTGGCGCCGCGGCACCCGGGATCAGCACCGCGCCGACGACGATGTCGGCTGAAAAACACTCTTCTTCCAGCGCCTCGACAGTCGAGTAACGGGTGTGGACGCGGCCGGCGAAGAGATCGTCGAGCTGGCGCAATCTCGGGATCGAGCGGTCGATGATGGTGACGTCGGCGCCAAGGCCGGCCGCCATCCTGGCCGCGTGCAGGCCGACGACGCCACCGCCGAGCACGGTGACCTTGCCGGGCAGCACGCCGGGCACGCCGCCCAGCAGCACGCCGCGGCCGCCATTGGCCTTCTGCAGCGCCGTGGCGCCGGCCTGGATCGACAGGCGTCCGGCAACTTCCGACATCGGCGCCAGCAGCGGCAGGCCGCCACGGTCGTCGGTCACGGTCTCGTAGGCGATTGCCGTCACGCCGGACGCAAGCAGGCCCTTGGTCTGCTCCGGATCCGGAGCAAGGTGGAGGTAGGTATACAGGATCTGGCCTTCGCGAAGCTGCGCCCATTCGCTGGGCTGCGGCTCCTTGACCTTGACGATCATGTCCGACTTGGCGAACACCTCGGCGGCCGTCTTGGCAATCGTGGCGCCGGCGGCGCGATAGGCGTTGTCATCGGCGCCGATGCCGGCACCGGCCCCGGTCTCGACCAGCACTTCGTGGCCATGGGCGACATATTCGCGGACCGAGCCGGGGGTGAGGCCGACGCGGTATTCGTGGTTCTTGATTTCCTTGGGGCAGCCGACGCGCATTTTCTTCTCCTGATCCGGCCCTTTTGGGCTCGTTCCCTGTATGGCTGGAGTGAACCACGAATCGTTGCGCAGGTGTTTGCGAATGCGCTTGCGCCCACCGGCCGGTTTCGATAATTGTTGCGCGAAACAGCAAGATATTCGCAGGATTCACGAATAATGCCGCTCGACAGGATCGATATCGCCATTCTCGAGGCTTTGCAGAAGGATGGCAGGATACCCAATGCGGCGCTGGCCGAGAAGGTCGGCCTGTCGCAGTCGGCCTGTTCGCGCCGGCTCGACAATCTGGAGAAATCCGGAACCATTCGCGGCTACCACGCCCGGCTTTCCAATGCGGCACTTGGCCACCAGATGACGGCGATCGTGCACATATCGCTGTCGGGGCAGTTCGAGAAGACGCTGTCGGATTTCGAGGCGGCGATCAAGCGCTGCCCGAACGTGCTGTCCTGTCACCTGATGTCGGGCGAATACGACTACATCCTGCGGATCGCGGCGAAGGATCTCGTCGACTATGAGCGCATCCACAAGGAATGGCTGTCGGCGATGCCGCATGTGACCAAGATCAATTCGTCCTTTGCGCTACGCGAAATCGTCGACAGGACCGCCATGGGCATGAAGCCGGAAATGGCCTAGGCCTCCGTTACCACCCGATCCATCGGAATGTCGTGCGGCTGCGGGTAGATGGTCGCGATGCGCTGCAGCTCGTAGCCGACGCCGATGACCAGTGGCTTGAACGGCATCGCTGCCAGCGTACGGTCGAAGAAACCGCCGCCATAACCCAGGCGGTAGTTCAGGGGATCGATGCCGACGATCGGCGAGATGACGATGTCCGGCAGCACCGGATCGCCCTCGGCCGGGATCGGGATATTCCAGACACCTTTCTCCAGCCGGTCGCCTGCTTTGTAGGCGCGGAAGATCAGCGGCTGCCCCTTCTCGATGACGATGGGCAGGGCGGTGCGGCCGCCGCGTTCGTTTATGGACGTCATCCAAGGCCGCAAATCCGGCTCGCCGCGAAACGGCCAGTAGAGACTGACCATGCGGCCGGCGATCTCGCCGATTACCGCGTCGAGGCCATCGGCGATGTGTTGCGACATTACCGTTCGCGCGTCGGCCGAAACAGCAAGACGCGCGGCGATCAGGCGTTCGCGCTCAGCCTTGCGCCAGCGTCTCACATCGGTCCAGTCGCTCGAAGGCGCACGGAATTCCGTATCGAGTTCGTGCATGAAACAGGGCGGCGAAGAATACTGCGCCGGAGCATCGTCGTCACGATCGTTGGCCATGCCTCACCTCATCGCGTGTTCGATGACGCTATACCTCGCGATACGATACAACATGTGCATTCACGACATGCAACGACGAGTCTCGGGCACTGGCCATCTGTTGTTGCATTGCACAAAAATACCTACATGCAGGACAGGCAATCTTGCTAACAAGGTGAACGAAATGAACGAAGCCAGGCATCATGTCGTCGTTGTCGGCGCGGGGTTCGGCGGCCTCGAGTTCACCCGTGCGCTTGCCGGCGCTCCCGTGCGCATCACCATGATAGACAAGCGCAACCATCACCTCTTCCAGCCGCTGCTCTACCAGGTGGCGACGACGGCGCTGGCCACCTCCGAGGTTGCCTGGCCGCTCCGCCACCTCCTGCGCAAGCGCAAGGATGTGACGACGCTGCTCGCCAATGTCACCGGTGTCGACCGCGCCGGCAAGCGCGTGCTGCTCGATGACGGCAGCGCGGTCGCCTACGACACGCTGCTGCTCGCCACCGGTGCCCGCCACGCCTATTTCGGCCATGACGAATGGGAGCCGTTCGCGCCTGGCCTGAAGACGCTGGAGGACGCCACCACCATTCGGCGGCGAATTCTCCTGGCCTTCGAACAGGCCGAGCGGGAGGCTGATCCCGCCAAGCGCCAGGCGCTGCTGACCATTGCGATCGTCGGTGGCGGGCCGACCGGCGTCGAGCTTGCCGGCACCATCGTCGAGCTGGCGCATGACACGCTGCGCGGCGAGTTCCGCAACATCGACACGCGGCAGACGCGCGTGGTGCTGATCGAGGCCGGCGACCGCATTCTGGCCAATTTCGCACCGAAACTTTCCGACTACGCCAACAAAGCGCTCGAGCGGCTCGGCGTGACGGTCGAGCTCGGGCGGGCCGTCACGCGCTGCGACGCCGAAGGTGTCGTGTTTGGCGATAAGCAACTGGCCGCCCGAACGATCCTGTGGGCAGCCGGCGTTGCCGCTTCGCCAGCCGCTGAATGGCTGGGAGCGAAGGCGGACCGCGCGGGCAGGGTGCTGGTCGAGCCCGATCTAAGTGTGCGTGGCAGCCCGGAGATCTTCGTCATCGGCGACGCCGCTCATGTGCTGCGGCCAGACGGGCGGCCGGTTCCCGGCGTGGCGCCTTCCGCCAAGCAGGAGGGCCGACATGTTGCGGCTACCATCAAGGCCAGGCTCGGCGGCGACACGACCGCGCGTCCTTTCCACTACAGGCATGCCGGCGATCTGGCGACGATCGGCAAACGCGCCGCCGCCATCGATTTCGGCTGGATCAAGCTCACCGGCTGGCTCGCCTGGTGGCTGTGGGGAGTGGCTCACATCTATTTCCTGATCGGCTTTCGCAACCGGCTTGCTGTTTCGCTGAGCTGGCTATGGATCTACGCGACGGGGCAACGCAGCGCGCGGCTGATCACCCAGGGCGACGACGACAAGGGCTGATTTCTTCACCGGCACCGTTCATCCGCACGTCATCTGTTGCTGGTCGACTGACCTTCCGATGCACGCAACTTCTTGAATGGACTTGAGCCGATTTCGGCGCGAAGTTCGCTTCGGGGCAGGGCGTGTCACGTTGTCGATAAGGAGAAAACATGTCGCAACTGCTCCATCCCGTCTCCCGCCGCGATTTCCTCGCTGGCACCGCAGCTACAGGGGCGCTGATCGTGCTTCATCCCTTCTCCGCTCGCGCACAGGCCAACCAGGCGCATCTCCGGATCATGGAGACCACCGACATCCATGTGAACGTGCTGCCTTACGATTATTACGCCGACAAAGCGAACGACACGCTGGGCTTGTCGCGCACGGCCTCCCTGATCGACGCCGTGCGCAAGGAAGCGGTGAATTCGATGCTGATCGACAATGGCGACCTGCTGCAGGGCAATCCGATGGGCGACTACATCGCCTATGAGAAGGGCCTGAAGGACGGCGACCTGCATCCGATCATGAAGGGTATGAACCTGCTCGGCTACGAGTGCTCGACGCTGGGCAACCACGAGTTCAACTATGGCCTGTCGTTCCTGGACAAGGTGCTGGCCGGCGCCAATTTTCCCTTCGTCTGCGCCAATCTGATCCGCGGCACGGAGCTTGCCGCGAACCCGCGCGACGACAAGCTCTATCTCAAGCCCTATGTCATCCTCGACAAGAAGATCAAGGACGGTTCGGGCGCCGAGCAGCCGATCAGGATCGGCATCATCGGCTTCGTGCCGCCGCAGATCATGGTCTGGGATCTCAAGAACCTCGAAGGCAACGTCAAGACGCGCGACATCGTCGAGGCGGCCAAGGCCTGGGTGCCGCAGATGAAGGAGGCGGGCGCCGACATCGTCATTGCGCTGTCGCATTCCGGCATCGACGTGAAGCACGGCGACATGATGGAGAACGCCTCGTTCTTCGTCGCCGGCGTCGCCGGCATCGACGCGGTGTTCACCGGGCACCAGCATCTGGTGTTCCCCGGCAAGAAGGATTTCCAGTCGCTCGATGGTGTCGACACGCAAAAGGGCACGCTGCAGGGCAAACCCGCCGTCATGGGCGGTTTCTGGGGCTCGCATATGGGGCTGATCGACCTGATGCTGGAGCGTGACGGGTCGAAATGGAAGGTCGTTTCCGCCACTTCCGAGGCGCGGCCGATCTTCGAACGCGTCGACAACAAGAATAAACCGACTGTCCCGGACGACAAGCGCATCATCGCGGCCCTTGAGCAGGACCACCAGGCAACACTGGCCTATGTGCGCCGCCCCGTCGGCAAGACCTCCGCGCCGCTCTATTCCTATTTCGCGCTGGTCGCCGACGATCCGTCGGTGCAGGTCGTCAGCCAGGCGCAGACCTGGTACCTCAGGGATATTCTGAAGAATACGCAATGGAAGGATGTGCCGCTGCTGTCGGCGGCCGCTCCGTTCAAGGCCGGCGGACGCAACGGCGCCGACTACTATACCGACGTGCCCGCCGGCGATATCGCCATCAAGAACGTCGCCGACCTCTATCTCTATCCCAACACCGTGCGTGCGGTCGAAATCACCGGTGGGCAGGTCAAGGAATGGCTGGAAATGTCGGCCGGGATCTTCAACCGGATCGAGCCAGGGAAGGCCGACCAGGCCCTCATCAACACCGATTTTCCGTCCTACAATTTCGACGTCATCGACGGCGTCACCTATAAAATAGACCTGTCGCAGCCGCCGAAATACGATGCCAAGGGCGGGCTGGCTAACGCTGGCGCCAATCGCATCGTCGACCTGAGTTTCGATGGAAAACCAATTGACCCCAAACAGAAATTCGTCGTCGCGACCAACAACTACCGGGCCGGTGGCGGCGGCAATTTCCCCGACATCAATGCCTCGAAGATCATCTATGAAGCGCCGGACACCAATCGCGACGTCATCGTCCGCTACATCGTCAGCGAGGGTACAATCAACCCGTCCGCGGACGACAACTGGTCGTTCGCGCCGCTGCCTGGAACCAGCGCCGTGTTCGAAACCGGCGCCAAGGCGAAGGATTTCATTGCGCAGCTGAAATCGCTGAAGATCGAGCCGGCAGGCGAGGGCGAGGCAGGTTTCGCGAAATACCGCATCCTGCTTTGAAGGTGGTTCGGGTCGGCTCGAGTCCCGGCCTTATGGCGTGGATTGAGCCGGCTGGGTGAAACGTTCCTTGATGTCAGGCATGACGAGATCCAGCGCATCGGTGGAAATGCCGCCGGAATAACCGTTCGGCAGCTGCTTGATCAGTTCGGGATCGTCCAGCCCTTGCGAAAAGTCGCCGCCGGTGTACGGGCCGAGCAGATAGACGCGGCTGTCGACGCCTTGCATGCGATCGAGAAACCGGTTCGGCCAACCCCACATCCATTTCGCGATGTTGACGGGAATGAGCAAGGTACCTTTTCGGCAGGCATCTGGAACATAGCCGCTCCAGCCAAGCGCGGCATAGCGCAGAATGCATTGCGTCAGCGACGCGCGGCTCAGCGTATGCATGTCCGGCAGTGCTGCCTTGACTGCGGCAATCGGCTTGTCGCCGCCATAGACCGAGAGATAGAAGCGCTCGTTCGGCGATAGCATGGCAAGCCGTGCGGCCAGCTTTTCGCCTTCGCCTGGATCGTTGCTCTTGACGTTGATGTTGAAGCGGCGGGCCGGGAAGTGCGCCAGAACCTCATCCAGCGACGGCATCATGCCGATACCCTTGCCGCGAAACGGAAAGGTCTTGCCGCCATCCGCCGTATAGCCATAGCCGACATCGAGGGTCTTCAACTCGGCCATGGAATGGTTGCGTGTTTCTCCCTTGCCTTCCGTGCGGCAATCCAGCGTCCAGTCGTGGAAGACGGCGAAATTGCCGTCTGTCGTCGGGTGAACATCTAGTTCGAGCGCGTCAGCGTCCAGCGCGAAGGCTGCTTCCATCGAGGGGATCGTGTTTTCGAGGTAGGCATGGCGCGGCGGCAACATGCGACTGGCCGTGCACGTCTCACCCGTCATGCCTTCCCGTGCGTAGTCCTGGGCAAGGCCGCGATGGGCAAGCACTTCCGGCTTGCCGGCGGGGCGGCTCGACAAGAGGGAGGTGTAGTGGAGCCAGATGCCCGCCGCGGCGACAACGATGATGCCGAAGAAGATCGTCCGTTTGCGCATCAAGTGATTTCCGATTCGTCCGTCCTGCGCGGCATCCTGCTTTGCGATCGGACTTTTTGACGGCGACCGGGCGGCGACATCGAGATCATCCTCGATATCGCCTGGTCGGCGGCAATGAAATCGAAGAACGTGTCGACTTACGCCTTGTAGACCACCTGGCGCACGTCGATGTAGCTGGCGCGGAATCCGGCCTCGCAATAGTGCAGGTAGAACTCCCAGAGCTTCTTGAAGCGGTCGTCGAAGCCGAGCGGGACGATCTTCTCCCATGACGCCCAGAACCGGTGGCGCCATTCGGCAAGCGTGCGCGCATAGTCATCCGGAAACACGCGCTCGCGCAGATGGGCAAGGCCATGATCCTTGCCCAGTGTCTTCAGGATCGACGGTGTCGGCAGCATGCCACCCGGGAAAACATAGCGCTGGATGAAATCCGGCCTTGCGCGATACGTGTCGTAGGCGGCTTCGTTGATGGTGATGATCTGCAGGCCGGCGGTGCCGCCGGGTCTCAGGCAAGCCTTCATCTTGCCGAAAAACACCGGCCAGTATTTCTCGCCGACCGCCTCGAACATCTCGATCGAGGCGATGCGGTCATAGGTGCCGGTTTCGTCGCGATAGTCCTGCAGCTTGATGTCGACCTTTTCGGCAAGGCCAGCCTTGGCGATGCGAGCCGTTGCAAAATCGTGCTGCTCGCGGCTGATCGTCAACCCGGTGACGCGGCAGCCGATCTCGCGCGCGGCGAATTCGGCGAAGCCGCCCCAGCCGCAGCCGATTTCCAGCACATGGTCCTTCGGGCCGATCCCTGTGTCTTTCGCCAGCGCGCGATATTTGGCGGCCTGGGCGCTTTCCAGGTCGTTGGCGCCGGTCGTGTAGAGCGCCGAGGAATAGGTCATGCTCGGATCGAGCCATTGCTTGTAAAAGGCGTTGCCGAGGTCGTAATGCGCCGAGATATTGCGCTTCGAACCGGTGCGGGTGTTCTGGTTGAACCAGTGGCGGATGCGCTGGACGGTGT
>NZ_RZRW01000222.1:0-8951 GCF_003998745.1 Mesorhizobium sp. M7A.F.Ca.US.014.04.1.1
ATCCGGTGCACCAGAGCCCACATGTCGCTTCCGTCATCCAGAGCGTGCTCGCCGCGGTCGTTGTCGGCCTGTTCGCCGTGCTCGGCCTCGATCCGGTGCTGGCGCTGTTTTCGTGGCTGACCAATGTCGCGACGCTCGGTGTCATCGCGATGATGGCGGTGGCATCGCTTGCCGTGGTGATGTTCTTCCGCGCCAACCCGGCGGCCCACGAGAATGCGCTGAAGACCACCATCCTGCCCGGGCTGACCTTCATCGCCTTCGTCATCATCATCTATTTGATCGTCATCAATTTCGGCAGCCTGTCGGGAGCCGGCGGTTTCCTTGGCGTGTTCCTGCCGGGGCTGGTGCTGATCGCCGCGATCGTCGGCCTGCTGCTGGCCAGCGCGCTGAAGAGCCGCGATCCGGTCGCGTTCAAAAACCTCGGCCAGCCGCTGAAAGATTGAGAAAAGCAAAGGGGCGGCATGCCACGCCGCCCCTTACACCACAAGGGGAGTGGCGGATTTGAGCTTTGCCGAAAATATCACCGTCGAGGCATTGGAAGCCGATCCCTACCCGATCTATGCAGAGCTCAGGCGCAGTGCGCCGGTCGCTTTCGTGCCGGCGGTCAATCTTTGGTTCGTCACCCGCTGGAAGGATGTCGAGAGCGTCGCCAAGTCGCCCGAGATCTTCTCCGCCGTCGTCGGCTCGTCACCAGTTGAGCGTTCCTTCGGCAAGCCGACCATCCTGACCACCCATGGCGAGACGCACAAGCAACTGCGCCAAGGCGTCGACCCGAAATACCGGCCGCGCACCGTCGCCGCCTATGCCGGCGACCTCGTGCGGTCGATTGCCGAACCTTTTCTGGACCGGATCGTCAACCAGGGCTCCGCCGAGCTGATGACCGATTATTTCGAGCCGGTGTCGACGCTCAGCCTGGCGCGCTCGCTCGGCCTTGCCGGCATCGATATGCCGACGCTGCGCCGCTGGTTCTACGGCCTTGCCCAGGGCGCCATCAATTTCGAGAACGATCCGAAACGGCAGGAGATCGCCGACGCAATCAGTGCCGAGGTCGGCGACGCCATCCTGCCGACGCTGGAAAGACTTGCGCGCCAGCCAGATGACTCGGCGCTGTCGCATATGCTGCATGACGGCATGCCGGAGGGCACGACGCGGCCGATCGACTTTCTGATGCCCAGCATCAAGGTCATTCTGCTTGGCGGCATGCAGGAGCCCGGACATGGCGCCGGCTCGATCCTCGCCGGCCTGCTGGCCCATCCCGAGCAATTGCGGCAGGTGCTCGCCGATCCCGAGACTTTCGTGCCGAGGGCGGTCGACGAGGGCCTGCGCTGGGTGGCGCCGATCGGTACGCAGACGCGGCAGACGACGCGGGCAGTCGAGATTGGCGGCGTGACGATCCCGGCCGGCGCTGCCGTCGCCGCCCTCGTCGCTTCGGCAAGCCGCGACGAGAGCCGCTTTGCCGATCCCGACCGCTTCGACATCAACCGCAACGAAGGCAACCATGCCGCCTTCGGCTTCGGCCATCATTTCTGTTCGGGCCGGTTCTTCGCACGCGAGCAGATGTGCCTTGCGGTGCGGCTGTTGCTCCAACGCTTCCCCGATCTCAGCCTTGTGCCGAGCAGGGAACCGGTGTTTCGCGGCTGGGAATTCCGCGCGCCAACCACATTGCATGTTTCCCTTGGAGTCCGTCACCAATGATCAGTCAGAATGCCATCGAAACGCTGCGCAAGACGGAGATCGGCGCGCAGGGCCTGTTCATCGATGGCGTGCAGGTCGAGGCAACAAGCGGCGCAAGCCTGCCGGTGACGTCGCCGATCGACGGCCGACCTTTCGCCAGCATCGCCGACGGCAACGCCGCCGATATCGACCGCGCCGTGAAGTCGGCGCGCAAGGCGTTCGAGAAGGGCTCGTGGTCGCGCGCCACACCCGCCTTTCGCAAGAAGGTGCTGACGAAATTCGCCGAGCTGGTCGAGAAACACGCCGATGAGCTCGCCGTGCTCGGTGTGCGCGACAACGGCACCGAGATCGGCATGGCCTACAAGGCAGAACCGCTGTCGGCGGCAGGCACCATCCGCTACTATGCCGAGGCCATCGACAAGGTCTATGGCGAGATAGCGCCGACGGCCGAGAATGTGCTCGGACTGATCCACAAGGAGCCGCTCGGCGTCGTCGGCGTCATCGTGCCGTGGAATTTCCCGCTGATGATCGGTGCCTGGAAGATCGCGCCTGCACTTGCCGCCGGCAATTGCGTGGTGGTCAAGCCGCCGGAGATCGCCTCGCTGACGCTGCTGCGGCTGGCCGAACTGGCAAGCGAGGCCGGCTTGCCCGCCGGTGTGCTCAACGTCGTCACCGGGCTTGGCGCGGTCACCGGCGAGGCGCTCGGCCTGCATATGGATGTCGACGCCATCGCCTTCACCGGTTCCGGCCCGGTCGGCAGGCGGCTGCTCGAATATTCCGCTCGCTCCAATCTGAAGCGCGTCTTCCTCGAACTCGGCGGCAAGTCGCCGAACATCGTCTTTGCCGACGCCCCGGACCTGAAACAGACAGCGGTCGTCTCGGCCAATGGCATCTTCCGCAATTCCGGCCAGGTCTGCGTCGCCGGCTCGCGGCTTCTCGTCCAGTCAGCGGTCTACGACCGCTTCATGGACGAACTGCTCTCGGCAACCATGCGGCTCAAAGTCGGCGATCCGCTTGATCTCACCAGCGATGTCGGCGCGGTATCGAGCGCCGAACAGCTGGACAAGAACCTCGGTTTCGTCGCCAGGGCCACGGAAGAAGGTGCCCGTCTCGTCACCGGCGGCCAGCGGATGCTGACCGAGACCGGTGGCAGCTACATGGCGCCAACGATCTTCGAGAATGTCATGCAGGACATGCAGTTGGCGCGCGAGGAGGTGTTCGGGCCGGTGCTCGGCGTCATGCGCTTCGAGACCGAGGAGGAGGCGGTTCGGCTTGCCAATTCGACCGTCTACGGGCTTGCCTCCGCGGTGTGGACCGCCAATCTCTCCACCGCGCATCGCATGGTGCGCGCCATCAATGCCGGCGTCGTCCACGTCAACACCTATGGCGGCGCCGACATCACCGTGCCGCTCGGCGGCGTCAAGCAGTCCGGCTTCGGCCGCGACAAGTCGCTGCACGCGCTGGAGAAATATTTGGAACTGAAGGCGGCCTGGATCGCGCTTTGACGGCACGCTGAGCTCTCTGAGAATCTGACGACCTCCAGACGCGCGCAAGATCGCGCCGCGATCCGCTGCGGCCGGCCAAGCAGCGGCTTTTGCTCACGCTCTTGAAAATTTTGAGAGAATATTCCCGGCTTTGGCGAGAATGGCGAAACGCGTTCTTTGATAAACTTGATAGAATTTCTGAGGATGCGACCAAGGCTAGGCAATCCGCCTCGCTGCCATGACTTCACAACCGCAGAGATCAATCATGACTGACTTCAAGAACACTTTGCCATCTTCCCCCGGGTCAACCGTCAACCGGCGCAGTGGCCTTGCTCTGCTGTTCGCCTCAGTCGTCGCGATCGGCAGCCTGATTGCACCGCATGCGTCGTTTGCCGAGGACAAGAAGGCGATCAAGGTCGGCATCATCAGCGGCGAGGACGAGGACGTCTGGCGCGTCGTCGTCGCGCAAGCCGCCGAAAAGGGCCTTGCCATCGAGACGGTGGTATTCAACGACTACACCCAGCCCAACGAAGCGCTGGAGCGCGGCGAGATCGACGCCAACGCCTTCCAGCACCAGCCCTATCTCGACAACCAGATCAAGACGCAAGGCTACCACATCGTCCGTGTCGGCTATACCGGCGTCTGGCCGATCGGCCTCTACTCTAAGAAGTTCAGCAAGGTTGCCGACCTGCCCGAGGGCGCGGTCATTGGCGTGCCCAACGACCCATCCAATGAAGGCCGGGCGCTGCGCGTGCTGCAGAACGAGGGCGTGATCAAGCTCAGGGATGGCACCGGCATTCTGGCCACCACCGCCGACATCGCCGAGAACGCGAAGAAGGTGGTGATCAAGGAACTTGACGCCGGTATCGTCGGCCGCTCGGTCGAGGATCTCGATGCGGCCGTGGTCAACACCGACTGGGCGCTGAAAAGCGGCCTGTCGCCGGAAAACCGCATCGCGCAGGAGCCTATCGCCGACAATCCCTACCGCAACTTCATCGCGGTGAAGACCGGTAACGAGAACGAGGCCTGGGTGAAGACGCTGGTGGCTTCCTATCAGAACGAGGCGGTGAAGGCCGAGTTCGACAAGGTCTACAAGGGCACCGGCCTCAGCGCCTATTGATCCGGTCCTCGGCCGGAAGCCCGGTTCGAGAGCAACAGCGGTCCGCGCTCAGGCGCGGGCCGCGATTGCGTTTTCGGGAACAGGAATATTCATGAACCAGCATATCACGGCATCCGGGGAGACCGCCGATCCGACCCAGACCCGGCCCGACGCATCTCAGGATGTCGTGCGCCTTGTCGACCTGAAGCGCCATTTCGGTGTGACGGCGGCGCTCGACGGCATTTCGCTGACCGTGCGCAAGGGCGAGATCCTCGGTATCATCGGCCGCAGCGGCGCCGGCAAATCGACGCTGATCCGCTGCCTGAACGGGCTGGAACGGCCTGACTCCGGCGAGGTGTTCATCGAGGGCCGCGAGATCAGCCGGCTCAGCGAGCGCGACCTGCAGCCGCTGCGGCGGCGCATCGGCATGATCTTCCAGCATTTCAACCTGCTGTCGGCCAAGACCGTCGAGGACAATGTGGCGCTGCCGCTGAAGATCGAGGGCCGGCCGAAAGCCGAGAGGCTGAAGCGCGCCGCCGAACTGCTCGATCTTGTCGGCCTGTCGGAGAAAGCCAAGGCCTATCCGGCGTCGCTGTCGGGCGGCCAGAAGCAACGGGTCGGCATCGCCAGGGCGCTTGCCGCGCGCCCGGCGCTGCTCCTGTCGGACGAAGCCACCTCGGCGCTCGATCCGGAGACGACGCGCTCCATCCTCGCACTGCTCAAGGACATCAACCGGCAGCTTGGCCTGACCATCCTTTTGATCACCCATGAGATGGAGGTGATCCGTTCCATCGCCGACCGCGTGGCGTTGATCGACGCCGGACGCATCGTCGAGCAAGGGCCGGTCTGGTCGGTGTTTGCCGACCCACGCTCCGAGATCACACGCAGCCTGCTCGGCGCCATCAGGCCGCAGCTGCCGGCCGAGCTGGCAGCGCGGCTGCTGCCGGCGGCCGGTGCGGAAACCATCCTGCGCGTCGACGTGGCCGGCGAGGCGGCAAGCGGCCCGCTGCTGTCCGACCTTGCGATTGCGGTTCCGGGCGCCTTCCGCCTCGTCCATGGCGGCATCGACCATATCCAGCAGCAGCCGGTCGGCACGCTGTTCCTTTCGGTTCCCGGCAGCGATGCAAATCATCTTGCTGACATCATCACATTCCTGAAGGCTCGCCAGGCGCGGGTGGAGGTGCTTGGCCATGTCGCCAATCCTGTTTGAACTTCTGCTGCGTTCGATCTGGGAGACGGTGCTGATGACGGCCGCCTCCGGCCTCATCTCGCTGGTCTTCGGCCTGCCGCTCGGCCTGGCGCTGATTGCGACCGCCTATCGCCTGTTGAGCGAGGACCTGCCCTTCCCCGGCTGGTATGCACTGCTGCCGGTTGCCGGCACCGTGCTGGTGCTGCTGAGCGGCGGCTGCGGGGAACAGACCAACGGGCGGACCGACCGGCACGTCCTTGGCCCGGCCACCGCTTTGTCGCTGCCGCCCTTGCAATGGATCGGCACGCTCTCCTATTCGCTCTATCTCTGGCACTGGCCGGTCATCGTCTACGCCGGGATGCTGACGCCCGATCTTACGGTGCCGCAGCGGCTGGGCTGCGGCGTGCTGGCGCTGGCGCTGTCGGTGCTCACCTATCACCTCATCGAGAACCCGGCACGACGCGGCGCCTGGCTGACGGTGGGCGCTCGCGCGCTCGCACCCGCGCTGGCGCTGACCGGTGCCGGCGTGGCGGTCGCCTACGCCAATGCGCATCTGGCCACGCGCAACATCGGTCCCGAGCAGCGCGGCATCGAGCAGGCGGCCGAAAGACCTTCCATCGCGCGGGCCGTCGACAAGAACTGCCTGGCCGACTTCCAAACGGTGACGCCGAAACCCTGCACATTCGGCCCGGCCGATGCCACCCGCACCATCGTGCTGTTTGGCGATTCGCACGCCGACCACTGGTCGACGCCGCTGATCGAAGCAGCCAGGCGCAACGACACCAAGGTGGTCACCTACCTCAAATCATCGTGCCGCGCCTCGCGGCTCTCCACCTTCAACACGGTGCTGAAGCGCGACTACACCGAATGCGACGCCTGGCGCGAGCAGGCCATATCAGAGATCATCCGCCGCAAGCCGCGCCTGGTGGTGATCTCCGAATTTTCCATCGGCAATCTGACCCGCGATCTGCCCGCCGCCGAACGCACCGCCGAAGTGGCGCGCTGGCAGGCCGGCCTGCGCTCGACCTTGCAGGCCTTCAGCCGGGCCGGTGTCGAGACGGCAGTCATCCGCGACACGCCGATCAACGCCAGCTTCGCCGGCTCCTGCGTGGCGCGCACCCTGTGGTGGCGCGAGGCACCCTCGCCGCACTGCGACACGCCAAGGGCCGAAGCCGCCAACGACAGCACCGCCGCCACCGAGCGCGCCGTGGTGACCAGCGTGCCCGACACCCGCTACATCGACCTCACCAACCAATTCTGCGGCCCGACCTCCTGCCACGTCGTCATATCAGGCAAGCTGGCGTTTCGTGACAGGCACCATCTGGCGACGGGCTTTGCCGAGACACTGGCGGGGCCATTGGAGAGGGCCTTGTTTTAGGCGCCTGGGCATCTGCGCCCCGGTCTGTATTGTTCGTCACATCTTACGAATCTGTGGAACGAGGCTGCAACTCGGCAGTTATATATTAGCCTAACCTTGAAAAGGAGGCAGCTATGAAAAAGCTCCTGCTTGTTTCGGTTATCGCCATTGCTTCGGCGGCGGCGATGATCGCCCCCGCCGACGCCCGCAGCCGTATCAGTATCGGCATTGGCGGCTATGCAGACGACTATTACGGCGACGATTATTACAATGGTTACGACTATGGCGATCGCTACTATCGCCCTTATTACCAGTACGACGCCTATGACAACGGCTACAGGCCGCGCTATTACCACCGTCACCACCGTTGCCACATCGCACTGGTCAAGCATTGGCGCCATCACCACAGGATCGTCGAGGAAATCCGCGTCTGCCGATGATCTGATCCTGTGAAAAATGATCCGGCCGGCGCCGCCGGCCGGATATTTGCGCCGCTCACCCCACCCGCCTCCTCATCATCATCCCGTAATGCACTGCCAACAAATCCAGCCCCACCTTCAGCAGCTTCGTCACCACGTTCCGGCCCTCGCCGGTCTGCTCGGACAGGCGCTTGAGGGAACCGTCCGCGCAGCAGACTTGTCGTACCACGGCGGCCACCTCCCAATGGCCTAGCGCTCTTGTGGCGGCGGCATAGGCCCTGCCGGCGTCGAGAACGCTGTCGGCGATGCCGCCGCCCTCGCGGCCGCCGTCGATGCGCTCGGTCCAGCGCATCGGCTTGACATCAGCCTGCTGACTGCAGCGGAAATCCTCGCGGTAGCGCAGGCCTGCCTCGCGCTGCTGGCGCGACAGCGAAGTGATGCCGACGAGCGCATCGATGGCGCGCAGCCGCACGATGCCGCCGGTCGCGGCGTAGCCGTCATTCGACACTTCGTAGACACGCGCAGCCTCCAGCGTGCCCGCTGCCAGCCGCTTGCGGCCGAGGGCGTCATCCCTGAGCGCGAAATCATGGCCGATCTCGCGGCGTATGCGCACCTGCTCGGCCTCGCCCTTCGGCAATTTCGGCGCCTGCGGTTTTGCGGGTCTGGTCTTTTTGCTCATGGGAGGCTCCTGGTTGGGATGGTGGTGGGAGGCCGGCACGTGGCGATCCTTCGCGCGCCCTCGGCCCTGCCGGGCATCTTCCCACGCGGTGGCAGAGCGGAGCGGAGCGCTGCTCGGTTGGCCTTCAATGAACCGGAGGTCGTCGCCTCTTCGCCGCCGCGCCAGCATCCCTGTCGTCCGGCATCCAGGCTGATGGAACCGGCGCGAGCTTTCGACGTTATGTCGCGTCCATGCCAAGGGGAGGTTCGCCGATGACAGCCTTCATGCCGGTTACCGTGCGCTTTTGCGACAACAAAACCATGCTGGTCAGTTCGGTGGCCGGAGCCGCCGAGGCACTGCGCCACCAATGGCCCGACAAGACAGCGCCTGGCTATCTCGAGGCTTCCCGGCTGGTTACGCTCGCCGTGGACGGCATCTGCTGCCAGCGCATCGCGTTCGACGCCTTCACCAGGGCGGCCAAGCAGCAGAACATCCTGGTCGACAGGCCCAAAAGCCGCGCCCATGACTGGCTGGATGCGGTGGCTAGCCCGTGAGGAGCGGGCGCCGCCCGAAAAATTGATGCAACCGGCCCCCAGCGGGGCGCGTTTATGGGTGCGGTAGCTGGAGCCGCGCGCAAAGCGAAGGTGAACGCCGTGGGTACGATGAAAACCGGAGTGCCGCTCAAAGTGCGGGTGGAAGATGAGATCGAAGAGATCGACAGCGTCAGCGAAGCCGCCGATTTTCTCCAGCGCTGGCCGCTGGAGCGGCGTGGCCATGTCTACCGCAGCGCGTTGAACGCCTGCAGCGCGGCGATTGCCGCCCAGATTTCCGAAGCCGACGCCATGAAGGTGTTTACCGGCTTTGCCCGGGTGACCGGCATATTGGTCGGCGAGGGCAACCCGGCGGTAGCGATGGACGCAAGGAGCATGCAGAGCCGCACGCCCAAGCAAGGCGGGCAGATGCCGAAATAGGGCTTTGCTTCTTTCTCCCCGTTTACGGGGGTGAGGTGTGATCCGCGCAGCGGACGAAAAGCCAATTGCTTGGCTTTTCGAACAGCGAACGCCCGGCAGG
>NZ_RZRW01000223.1:0-8935 GCF_003998745.1 Mesorhizobium sp. M7A.F.Ca.US.014.04.1.1
CACGAGGCAGGATCGGGAACTCGGGATCGGGAGATCGGCGCTGGAACCAACTACTTTCCGCGCCGCCGGCGACCAGCGCGACCTTCGCTCGCGGTCGCTAAGCCTCCTGGCAAGTGAAGTTGTGAGCCGTGTCCAATTCTACGCGAATTGGCTGCTGTTTGCAGGAATGCAGCTAAAGGGGCATCAACTGCGCTGCCGATCGGCGCTGTGGCAGCAATAACCTAAAGGCATCAGCATACCATTGGAGTCTTAGATGAGGGGTACGTCAATCACGGCATTACGCAGGCTCAAACGGCCAGACCTTTTGCGTGGTGATGCGTATCTGAACGGCGCCTGGCTCTCCAAATCAGATACTCTTGCCGTGTTTGATCCTGCCAGCGGTGACGAGATCGCTCAAGTTGCGGCTTGCGCAGACGCCGACGTTGACGACGCGGTCCATTGCGCAAGAGCAGCGTTCCTCAAGTGGCGCGACATGCTTCCGTTACAGCGTGGTGCATATCTGCGGAAATGGGCGGCAGGCATGCGGGAGAGCGCCGAAGACCTGGCTGTCATCATAACGGCCGAGCAAGGAAAACCGATTGCTGAAGCCCGCGGCGAAGTTTCATACGCTGCCGGCTTTTTAGATTGGTTTGCAGGGGAAGGGGAGCGGGCTTACGGCGAAACGATTCCCAGCCATCTCCCCGCAAGCAGGCTGGCCGTGCATTTGCAGCCGATCGGGGTGACTGTCGCCATTACGCCATGGAACTTCCCAGCGGCAATGATCACCAGAAAGGCTGGAGCTGCACTGGCCGCTGGCTGCACAATGATTGTAAAGCCGGCACCCGAAACGCCACTGTCGGCCCTCGCGCTTGCCCGCCTTGCCGGGGATGCTGGCATTCCGCCCGGCGTGTTTCAGGTGATCACGGGCGAAGCTCCGCCACTTGCCAAACGGCTGTTGTTGCATACCCACGTGCGTGCGTTCTCTTTTACGGGCTCCACCGAGGTCGGCAGAATCCTTCTCGAGCAATCCGCGAAGACAGTGAAGAAAGTCTCGCTCGAACTTGGCGGCAATGCTCCTTTCATCCTTTTCGGCGATGCGCCGATCAACGCTGCGGTCGCCGGTTGCATGGCAGCCAAGTTCGCGACATCCGGTCAGGACTGTCTCGCGGCAAACCGGATTTATGTGCAGCGAGAGATTTACGAGCATTTTACGGAAAAATTTGCCGAGGCCACCAGTAAACTAAAGGTCGGGCACGGATTGGAGCCAGGTGTCGACATCGGTCCGATGACAAAGACGTCTGGTGCTGACAAATGCAGGCACCAGGTTTCTGAGGCTCTAGCAGCCGGGGCTCGAATGGTAGCAGGCGCACAGCACAATTCGCTTGGCGGGAACTTCGTCACGCCGGCCGTGCTTGCTAATGTGACCGATGACATGGTGATTGCGAAGGACGAAACGTTTGGACCTGTCGCTGCAATCCTGCCCTTCGACGACGAACGGGAGGTGGTCGCGCGAGCCAACAATTCCGAGATGGGACTTGCGGCCTACGTCTATACCCAAGATCTCAACCGAGCCATGCGGCTCTCCGACCGGCTCGAATATGGCATGGTTGCCGTGAATACTCCAAAATTTACGGGGCCGGGCATTCCGTTCGGCGGCTGGAAACAATCCGGCCTTGGTCGCGAGGGCTCAAGGCACGGTCTTATCGAATATCTCGAACCCAAATACCTCTGCATCGGCAACATCGCGGCCTGAAAGGAAGCATTCAATGACCATCAACATCAAAGAGATCACCGAAAAGGACCGCAACTCGGTCTTGCATCCTTTCACTCAGCTTAAAGATTTCGCCACTGGCAAGCTCGGCGACCCAACGATCGTGGTGACAGGGAAGGGGATCCGCATCCAGGACGCGCATGGCAACCAATTTATCGATGGCTTTGCCGGCCTATACTGCGTCAATGTCGGGTATGGCCGCACGGAAGTCGCCGATGCGATCTCGCGTCAGGCCTATCGCTTGGCGTATTACCACTCCTATGCGGCGCACACGACCGACGAGCTTGCGATCCTCTCCGATCGCCTTGTGAAGATGGCGCCGGGCAAGATGAGCAAGGTGTTCTATGGCATGTCCGGCTCGGATGCGAACGAGACCCAGGCCAAGCTTGTTTGGTACTACAACAACCTGCGTGGCAAGCCGACCAAAAAGAAGATCATCTCCCGTGAACGCGGCTATCACGGCTGCAGCGTCGTGTCGGGCTCGATGACGGGCATGAGCTTTTATCACGACCACATGGACCTGCCACTTCCGCAGATTGTTCACACGGGTGTTCCACATCATTACTGGGGCGCAACCCCGGGCGAAACCGAGCGCGAATTCTCCGCTCGCCGCGCCGCCGAGCTTGATCAGTTGATCGAGCGGCTCGGCCCGGACAACGTCGGCGCCTTCATTGGCGAGCCCGTCCTCGGCACAGGTGGTATCACGCCTCCGCCGGAAGGCTATTGGGAAGCGGTACAGACGGTCCTCAAAAAACATGATGTGCTGCTGATTGCCGATGAAGTGATCACAGGGTTCGGCCGCACCGGTTCCATGTTCGGCTCACAGCACTATGGCATCGAGCCAGACCTCATCACGATCGCTAAAGGTTTGACGTCGGCCTACTTCCCGCTTTCAGCGGCAATCGTCGGTGAGAAGGTGTATAAAGTCCTGGAGGATGGAGCCGACAAGGTCGGGGCATTCTCGCACGGCTACACCTACTCTGGTCATCCGATCGGCGCCGCCGCGGCCAACGCGGTCCTCGATATTGTCGAGAAAGAAGACCTCCCCGGCAATGCGCGTGACGTCGGCGCGTTTTTCCAGGCGCAGTTGCAGGAGAGGTTCGCGCAGTTGCCGATCGTCGGCGAAGTGCGGGGCGTCGGTCTTATGGGCGCAATCGAGTTCGTTGCCGATCGCGACAATCGGAAGCGTTTCGATCCGGCGCTCAAGGTAGGTGCGCGAATCTCGAAGGCCGCCCGTGACCGTGGTCTTATCGCTCGGGCCATGCCGCACGGGGACATTTTGGGCTTTGCTCCGCCGCTGGTTACAACCAAAGCTGAGGCGGAGGAGATTGTTGCAATCGCAGAAAGCGCCGTGCGCTCGGTTATGGATGAGCTTGTTCGCGAGAGTGAGAAAATCTGAATGAGTTGGGCCATCTTGTCGTAATCAAGGCGCAAACTCAAGCGACGGCCTGATCGGCTTGCGGGGCTGCCAGCTGAGCTGGTGCCGCGTTCCGCTCATTGAGTTTTCGGCGGAATTCAATGCAGACACTGCTCAGGAGGAACTGGTGGCCAATTCGACCGCACTCAATCCCTGGGAATGGCCTGAAAGCCATTGGCGGCGGCGCATCAACAAAGTCAGAGCGGGCAAGGCACTAAGACCAATGTGGCCCGGCGGTAAACGCTGTGCCTTCGCCATCTCGTTCGACGTCGATCATGAGTCGAACGAATTGCGCAGGGGAGGGCGATCGCTAAGCAGATTATCCTGGGGTCAGTACGGGAGCCGACGAGGGATGCCTCGGGCTTTGGAACTCTTGAGAAAGTACGACGTTCCGGCGAGTTTTTTCGTTCCCGCTGTGATCGCTCAGTTGTATCCAGACGAGCAACGCGCAGTTGTCGATGAAGGCCATGAAATTGGCATGCACGGCTGGATACACGAGCTAAACTCGGAACTGAGCGCAGAGAGCGAGCGCTCTTTAATGATGAGGAGTGCCGACACTCTTGAAAAAATCACTTCCAAACGCCCGACGGGAATTCGAACGCCTTCCTGGGATTTTTCCGACGCAACTCTACGGATCATACGTGAAACCGGATTGACATACGACTCATCCCTTATGGCCGATGATAGTTGCTATGAGCTGCTGGAAGACGAGGAACCCACGGGAGTGATTGAAATACCGGTCGAATGGATTCGAGACGATGCCACTTATCTTTGGATGAGTCCCGATGGGTCTTCACGGCCAGATTTATCAGTCGACGACGTGCTTTCTGTATTTATTCGGGAGTTCGAAGGGGCCTATCAAGATGCCGATTTATTTCAGCTGACTCTGCATCCACACGTCATTGGATATCGCTCACGGATCTGGATCGTAGAAGAATTAATTCGACGCGCCAAAGCAAAGGGTGACGTTTGGTTCGCCACACATCATCAGGTCGCCGAGCGTGCGTCCTCATGTCTCTGAAAACTCTCAGACAGGAACGCCGGTAGAGTGCGGTGTTCTTGGGGCGGCGCAAGCCGTCCTGCGCCTCGACCGTTGCGGCGGTCACCAATGGATTTGGAATGACGCGGATCATCCGCTGTCCGGTATTCGCTTTCAGAGCGGGTACAGTGGGAGTTCTTATCTTGGAGGAGGACTACAATCTTGATTGACACGACCTTTGCCGGAAAAACGGTGCTGATTACCGGCGGGTGGCGCGCTTGGCCCGGCCAGTGCCAAACTGCTGGCGGCGGGTGGAGCGGATTTGGTGTTGGCTGACCTGTCGCAAGAGGCTCTGGACCAAACTCTGGCCGCCTGTCCTGGTGCCCGTTGAGTTGTCTGCGACGTGACCGATCCGGCGATGCTGGAAGGGCTGGTCGACCTCGCCCGCGAGAGCTTTGGCCGGCCGGTTGAGGGCTTGGTCGCGGCCGCTGGCATTACGGTGCGATGAAGCGGCTGATAGACGTGAAGGGTACGAAGCCATGTTCAGCTTCAACGTCGGGGCCATTTGGCGAATCTGCAAGCTGCATCCCGCAGATGCGCGAGCTTGGCCGCGGATCGGTGGTGCTCTTCAGCTCGACTGCTGGTCTGCAGGCCTCGAAGGACGTGCCGATCTATTCGGTGACCAAGGCGGCGGTTGTGATGATGACTCGCACGCTGGCGCTGAACCACGCGGCAGAAATATCCGCGCAAACTGTGTCTGCCCCGGAACCATCGCCAGCCGTTGGCCGAGGCCGGCGTCGCCTTCGCCCGGGGAGAAGCGGCACAGGTCGAGCGCCGGACGAAGATCATCGCTGCGCATCCGATGGGCCGAATGGGGTTGCCGTCCGAGGTGGCGACAGCTGTCGGCTATCTGCTGGACGATGCGGCGGGCTTCACCATCGGCGCCGCGCTTACGGTCGACGGAGGCAGCCTTGCCTAAGCTCCGGTCAGAAACACTGTCGTCGTCACCGGCGCGGCGCGCGGGATCGGTGCCGCAACAGCGGCGTGGCTTGGCTCGGAAGAGGCGTGGGTGTTGCTAGTGGATGTTCTGGATAAAGTGCACGACACAGCTGCGGGCCTTGGCCAGACGGCGCTCGTCTGCGATCTGGCCATGCCCGACGCCGCAGGGCGGGTTCTGGCCGCCTTGGATGCCGCAAGGATCGAGACGCTCGACGTCCTCGTGAACAATGCCGGCATTGGCGGTTCGAAGTCGCTCGCCGATACTGACGATGCCTTTTGTTCCCGCTGATCGATATCAACTTGCGTGCAGTCATCAGCCTGACCCGCGAGTTGCGGCCGCGGATGCGCCAGCCGGGCGGGCGGATCATTAATGTCAGCTCGATCCTCGGGCTTACGGGCTATCCCGGAACGGTAGGCTATTCGGTGGCCAAGGCCGGGATCGCGTATCTCACGCTCCAGCAGGCCGGCGAGCAGGGCCTGTAGGGTATAACCGTGAATGCGGTGGCGCCCGGCGTGGTCCCCACCGACATGACTCGAGCGCTGCACGTACGCAGCTACCAACGCCTGATGGTCGCGCCAATCCGCTCGAGCGCGTCTCCTCGCCGGAGGAGCAGGCGGCGGTGATCGCCTTCCTGCTTCGGACGACGCGTTCTACGTCTCGGGCGCAGTGATCCCCGTCGACGGCGGCTCCCGCCTGTCACAGTAGAGAAGAATAGCGCAATTTAAGCCTATACACAGGATGGCCCTGCAATTCCCGGATGCAGACCGACTCTGCCGGTAACCGGTTCCGGTGGTCGATCCTGTTAGCGGCGCCATTACCCGGCGCACATTTGATCGCGGTGGTGGGCAAGTTGAATTTACCCTTCGCGCGCTTCCCAGCGATCAATATGGCAGTGTCGTACTGCTCGGTCATTGTCGCAACGGTCGCGTTCAGCGTCGGCGCGAACCACAGCGCCTTGGCCACACCAGGTTGTAGCAGACGGATCGCCTCAGTGACCCGCCGAAGAAGCTGAGGCCGTCAATCCAGTCGGGCAGCTTTTGAGTCAGAGTTGGCAAAGGCTGCTCGAACTGAACGACTGTTGAGGAAAGCCTTTGCAGGCGCGGCGGGCGCGAGCACCGCGGGGAGCCGCAAAAAGGCACGCGGAGAGCTCTGCTGAGGCTGCAGTCAACTCAGCGTCCTTGGGAGCATATTGAAGTAGTATTTGCCCATCTCTCCCTGTTATGGCGATTTGAGAAGCAAAAAGCCCGTTCAGCGTTTAGCTTGGAGAATGTGCCCACTGCACTGCTCGCCCGCGAATCACCGATATTATGCAGATTTAGGAGCTCGACGCCGATCTCCTGCATTTGTTGGCGAGGATTGCTGGAAGAGTACCCATTCAATGCACTAAAATCCTGGAGTGGTCTGATCCTCATATTGTAAGTGTAGGCTGGCCTGATGCGGCTGGTTCCAAGTCTTCACAAAGGTTCCAACTACGCCTCCTCCCAAGGCGCATCGGCCCGGCAGCGAGTTCAATCTCCTGCCGGGCGTTGTAACTATTTGCGCACATTGGCCGATTCGGACCTTCAACGGGTTGGGCGGCTGCTGGCTGTCGGAGCAATGTAAAACTGGCTCATAGGCAAGAGTTAGATTGATGAGCAGTCTTGCGGACCAAGTCGCCGATCCAAATTCGCCAGGAGCATTTGCGCCCCTCAGAAATCCGAGCTTTCGTTCAATCTGGTTCGCCACGCAGGTCAGCTCGCTCGGCTGGTTGATGCAGACTGTTGCCATCAGCTGGCTGATGGCTACGATTTCGACTTCCGATCTGATGGTCGCGCTGGTTCAGGCTTCTTCAAACCTGCCAGCGTTCATCTTATCCGTCTTCGCCGGGGCCTTGGCTGATAATTTCAGCCGGCGCCGGGTCATGTTCGCCGGCCGGTGCCTTATGGTATTGGCATCTGCGATGCTGACGGCTTTTGTGGTGCTGGGCTTTGTCGATCCGTGGATGATCCTCGGCTTCAGCTTCTTGATCGCATGCGGCGGCGCTCTCCACGATCCAGCCTGGCAGGCCTCGGTTGGCGATATGGTGAACCGACGCGACGTTCCCGCCGCCGTCACGCTCCTCTCCGTTGGCTTCAACACTGTTCGGACCGTAGGCCCGGCGCTCGGTGGCATAGTAGTTGCCTCTTTTGGGCTGATGACGGCTTTCGCCGTAACCAGTCTTACCTATCTGGTCCCTTTGGTAACCATATGGCGCTGCAAGTGGATGGTTCGCTCATCACCTCTCCCACGTGAGTCGATGAGGACGGCGATCTATGACGGGCTACGCTTCACGGCGATGTCGTCGGAGATTAAGACGGCGATCACTCGCGGAACCCTCTTTGGTCTGGCGAGCATCGCCATTCTCGCGCTGCTGCCGCTGGTTGTCCGCGACCAGCTGGGAGGCGGACCGCTCGCCTATGGCACGCTCATGGCCGGATTCGGGACAGGCGCCGTCTTCGCCGGCATCTCGAACAGCGTGTTCAGACGGAGCTTGTCACAAGAGCGGCTGATGACGCTCGCATGCGTCGCCTGCGCGGCATGCTCCCTTTCGCTTGCGCTGACTTCTTCGATTGCAGTGGCGGCAATTGCACTCGCCATGGGTGGCGCGGGCTGGGTCACCGCCTGGTCCGGGGTCGGCGTGACCGTGCAACTGGCAAGCCCGCGCTGGGTCGTGGGGCGCACCATCTCGATTTACTATGCATTGATCGATGGCGGCATCGCAGCGGGCAGTTGGGTGTGGGGCACGGTGGCCCAGAACCATTCACTGACCTTGGCACTGGAGGGCTCCGCTGGAGCCCTTCTGCTGGTCGCCGCCACGGGCCTCCTGTTTCCCCTTCGCGAGCGCCGCGAATCCGATCCAGATGCTTTGGAGGACTTCGACGCACCGGCAGTCGCCCTCAATCTCAAGCCAAGAAGCGGTCCCATCGTGGTCAAAGTCGAGTACCTAGTGCCCGAGGAAAATCGCGAAGCATTCCTGGAACTCATGCGGGCGCGCCGGCATGTGCACAGTCGCGTCGGCGCTCGTCATTGGACTCTCCAGCGCAACCTTCAGGAGCCTATGCAATGGATAGAGACATTCCGCACGCCGACCTGGACCGACTACCTTCGCCTGAACCATCGTCTCACGGAAGCAGACAAGGAATTGGGTAAACAAGTGCTGAAATTGCATGCAGGACAGCTTCCGCCTAAAATCATGCTTTTTATCGAGCGACCAACAAGCTCGGCCCTAAAGTCCGATGAATCAGCACGTTATTTTCTCCGACACTGACTCTTCGAGGTTAACCCCTTGTATCTGCACGCAGAGGACTTTGTGCGATGGAAGCGACTGAGCCTCGAACCGGATGGCCATCCGGTTCGAAGCAAGGCGAAGTCGCCCGACACCCCTCCGGCCACAACCGTGGGTGAGCCTGGGATCTTCGCCTTCGTCACGTACGACCGAATAGTCGCTTGGCTCCAATCGCACGCACAAGGCAGGTTACCGTGAACAAGACTATCTGTGGAGTGGATGTTTCGAAAGACTGGCTCGATACCCATGTCGTGCCGAGCGGAGCGGCGGGCCGCTTTCGCAACGATGCGGCAGGCATAGCCGAGCTTGCTGCCTGGTGTTAGGTCAATGGTGTCGAGCTCGTCGTCATGGAGGCCAGTGGCGGCTACGAACGGCTTCCCTTCCTGCTGTCGTGGGAGTTGGGAGTAGCCTGCGGCATGGCCAATGCGAGGAGCGTACGCTGATTCGCCGAGGCGATGGGCTTCCTGGCGAAGACCGACAGGATC
>NZ_RZRW01000224.1:0-8911 GCF_003998745.1 Mesorhizobium sp. M7A.F.Ca.US.014.04.1.1
GTGCTCGAGGTAGCCCGAGGCCTCGACCCAGGAGGCGCGCGGCAACTCGATGCGGCCGGTGGTGGCGAGGAACTTGAACACCTTGTCGGCGTCGTTAATGGAGAGATAGCTGACCTGCCACGGCCGCGAACGGCGGAAGCCTGGCGCCGCAGGATCGCTGATCACTGTCGTCACATCCGGGTCGACGAAGACGTAAAGGCCACCGAAATGGCTGGTCCAGTAGGCGTTGTGGCGGAAGATCACCTGGTCGGGCACCAGCGCGTTCTCGCGGATGTCGCCGCAGATCTTGGCGAGCTCGACCATGCGGTTCAGCATGGCGCTGTCGCGCCAGGCGTCGGGCTCCTGCTTCAACCGGTCGACGAGCTTGCCGAGCTCGGCGGCCTTGCCCAGCACATCCTCAGCCGACAGCACCTTGAACTCGACCTGGCTGATCGACAGCAGGTCCTCGATATCGTTGACCTTGGGAACGGAATCCTCGATCTCGCCGTAGATGACATCCTTGATCGTCAGCGCATCGATGGCGCGCTGGTTCTTGGACATGAACTCGAACATCAGCTGCGAGGTGTTGGAGAAGGCGGTGTGCACCACCGGCAGGTCGATCTGCGACGGCGTCAGGATGATGAAACGGCGGTTGACCTCGTTGGGATCGAGATAGTCGTAGTCGTCGCATTCCTCGGCCACTTCGGGCGAAAAGCCGGTGCGATCGATCTGGAAGGTCTTCAGCTTGGTCGGCTTCAAGCCGAATGCGGCGAGCGCCTTGTTGTAGCGCTGGATCAGATGCGGCTCGTCGACCGTCAGCAGCCGGCCATAGATCAGCTCATTGTCGCGCAGGAGATCGGGTTTCTTGGCGGGGCTCATCTTGCCTTCTCCCACAAGGGGTGAAGGGAAGGCCGGCGCAGCTCACGCATTCCATAGCCCCTTCTTCTTCATCTCCTCCATCTCGCGCGCAGCCCGTTCGCGCAGGCGGGCGTCGCGCAGCAGTTTTTCCACGGCGGAGTCGTCGGACTTGTCGGAATAGCGGAACTCCGAGTCGGCGTAGCGGTTGATCTCCTGCATGACCATGTCCATCGAGAACGGCCCGCGCAGTTCCTCGATCATCGCTTTCTTCTCGTCGTAGCCCTTGTGCATGAAGACTTCCGGCTTCTCGAACCAATCGTCGGGAAGCTCGATGTCCATGGCGCGCATCTTGATGGCGTCGGTGACATTCTTGATGGCGCGACCGGTGAAGCGGGGCTCGGCATCCTTGATCAGGTGCAGATAGGTGCCGATGTCGGCCATCGATTTCGGCGCGCCGTTCTCCTTCATGTAGCGCTCGTAGACCTTCATCAGCCCATCTTCCTGCGGCTTCTCGTGCTCCTCATAGGCTTCGGTCACGGCGCGCTGGATTTCCTGCGCGGCGTAGAGGTCGTGTTCGCCGAGCGGGATCTTATGGTTTTTCCCCGCCAGCAGGACAAAAATATCGATGTAGTCGTCGCGGCTCTGCGGCCCGTCGACCAGCCAGCGGGCGCCGGCGCGCTGGCGCAGCGCGTCGTCGACATTTTCGGGGTAGTTGGAGAACATGCCGAACGAGCAGTTGCCGCGCACCACGGTGGCGGCGCCGGCGAAGGCGTCCATCAAGACGCCTGTTATCTCCTGCTGGCCGGCGGAGGCGCGGTCGTCGGAGCGTCTGGCGGCCACCTGGTCGATGTCGTCGATGGTGCCGAAGCCGATGACGCGTGGGTTCAAGACATTGTTGATGAACTGGCGGCAGTTCTGGCCCGACTTGCCCTGGTAGGACGAGATCTGGTCGACGCCGAAATTCTCGTAGGCGAAGGGATAGCCGGCGACCTGGCAATAGCCGTTGACGAGGCCGGCGATCATCTGGATCAGCGTCGTCTTGCCAGTGCCGGGGGCGCCGTCGCCGATGAAGGTGAACAGGAAGCCGCCGAGCTCGACGAACGGATTGAGTTCGCGCTCGAAATCATAGGCCATCAGCATCTTGGCGAGCTTGACCGACTGGTATTTGGCGATGTGGTTGCCGACGACCTCTTCCGGCTTCTTGAAGGTCATCACCAGCGGTTTTGAGCGCTTGCCCGGCGCGACGTCGAAACCATCGAGAGTGAAATCGTCGGCATCGATGCGGATATGGGCGTTCTCGAACGGGCCGATGCCGTCGAAGCGGCCCTTGCGGGCCAGAAGCCCGTCGATGGCGACGCGGGCGAAGGCGCGTGCCCTTGTCATCAAATCGGCATCATCGGACGATCCCGAGATCGCCTTGTCGAGGCCAGCGAGGATCGACTTCACCGCATCCTGCGGCGTGTCGAACAGGAAGTCCGGCTCGGGGATGTCGTTGGGTGCCTCGCCGTCGCTGTCGATCAGCTGGAACAGGTAGGAGGCGAGGCTGAAGGCGGAGATGTAAGCCGAGGCCGACAGAAGCTTCTTGAAGGTGGCCGCTTCGTCGCCTTCGAGCGGCGCGCGGGTATTCCTGGCCTGCAGGCTTTCGAGGTCGGAGCCTTCGGCAAAGACGTCCGATATGGCCAGCGCGATCGCCGTGCCGCGCCGGGCGCGAAACAGGAGCGTGTGCTGCGGGATGGTCAGCAGCTGGTCGTCGAGATGAACGGCGCCGACGGTCTTGGCCAGCTCGACCTCGCGCGTGCGACGCACCGAGCCGACCGAGACGGTCGAGACGAAGCGGCGGTTGGTGCCGGCAAGCGCGGTGCCGGACTCCCGTGACGGGTCCTCCAGCACGACGATGCGGGTGATGAAGCTCTGCGCGGTGGCGCGGTGCTTCTCGATGGCGGCTTCCGGAATGGTGGTCAGGCCGGTATCCATGAAGGGTGCTCCGTGGTGTGACGGTCAGACGTCTGAGATGACCTGTCCGTTGGACAGGATATGAACCTTGTAGCCGGCAAAAATCTTCTGTGCTTCGCCGGCGGCGTAGAGTGCCTGATAGGCCTCGTGCGGAATCAGCGCATGGTTTTCATAGCTCGACACGCCCTGACGCGCGGCTTCCAGATCATCAGTGTTGATGAAGAATTCCTGCGTTGTCTTCTCACTCGAAAACAGGCCCTTGCGGCCGGGTTTCTCGCTCTTGGAATAGACCTCCTGGATCGTCCAGGTCAAAAGCCAGGCATTTTGCGGCTTGCGCACCTTGGCCAGAACCTCGGTCACCGTCGAATTGTTGTCGGTAATCCCCACCGAATAGAACGGGCCGAGCACGACGCGGCGCAGCTGCTTGGGGTGCAGCGGTTCGAAATCCTTGTCGAGGTTGACCGCGATGGTCGCCGGCGACAGCGTATAGGCGGAGTTCTTCTCGGTGAAATCGTCGAAACGATGGGCAAGCTCGGGATTGAGCAGGCCGTCGACCGGCAGCGGAATGTCGACCGTCTCGTTGAGTTTGCCGTTCCTGTCGACAAGCTGGCGGATCATCGCGTCGGAAGAATCCTCCACCGTCACCATGTAGACCAGAGGCAGGTTGGCGCTGCCGTCGAACGTCGCCCAATGGACGAGATAATAGGGCCGTCCCGTCTTCGGATTGACCGAGACCTTGGCGGTTTGCGCCAGCGTGAAGGAACCGAAGGTGTTCTCGCTTTTCACGTCCTCGAGATAGAGCCGCTCGGCCATCGACTTCTGCAGCGCCTCGGGGAATTCCTTGTGGCGCAGGATGAAGTCGGCCATTTCCTCGCGCAATTCGCCGGCGAGCGGGATGTTGGCAAGCCGCGCGTCGGCCTGGCGGCGGTCGTTTTCCAGTTCGAGCAGGTTCTGGAACACCGGGAATCCGCTTTCGGCCCGCGAAATGCGGAACGTGTCCATGAAGCCCAGCCGGTTGCGCCAGCAGGAAAACGACTTGTCGAGCCGGGCGATGTATTCGGCGACGATCTTGGCGACGATGCCGTGCCGGTAAAGCGGCGAGCGATCGTCGCGCATGAACACTTCAAGGCCGCTCAGCGCGGCCGTGATGGCGGAGAAATATCGTGCCGCCGCTTCGTTTTCGGGGGTCATGCCTGTGCGCTCGCGGGCAGTCCTATCACCCCTAAGACTGCACGTAGTTTGCCGAATTGTGCTTCTTCAGCACCTCGTCGAAGCGGCGGGCAAAGGCATCGTCGGCCAGCTTCTTGCGGCGCTGGATGTCGGCGGTGGCGACCATGTTCTTCTCGTGCATCTCGAGTAGGTCGCCGATGTGTTTTTGCGAAGCAGCACCGATGCCGGCCATGGTTTCCTCGGCGGTGTTGTCGACCTGGCTGCCCAGCGTGTTGATCTTGTGGGCGACGTCCTGCTGGGCGGCGGTCTTCAGCGAATCTTCCAGCGCCTTGTAGAGCACGATGCGCTGCTCGGTATCGATGGTCAGCTTGTTGATCAGCGTCGATTGCGCGGCGATCTGGTTGTTGAGCGAATCGACGAAGGTCTGGAACATCGAGGTGTAGCGCTCGAGCGTCTGGCTCTCGGCCAGCAGCTCCTGCTCCTTGGCCTGCTTTTCGTTGTATTCCGTCGCCAGCTTGGAGCGTTCGCCTTCGAGCTGCGTGCGGTCCTTCTGGCTGGTCGAAGCGGCGATCTTGTTTTCGATGTCGAGCAGCATCGGGTTGAGCTCCTCGATGCGCTTCTGCACGGCTTCGAGGTTGGTCATGGTGGTCTTGCGGCGCTCGATCACCTGCGACAGGCTGGTTTCCGAGGTCTTGTAGCGCTGGTCGAGGACCTCTTTCTGCGCCTTCAATATGCCGACGATGGTGTCGGATTTGACCAGCAATTCCTGCAGATTGCCCGCCAGCGACATGTTGCGGACGCGGTCGGTGCGCATGCGCTGCTTGCTCTGGCTGGAGAAGATACCGATGAATTTTTCCCAGCCGGTGTAGTTCTTCATGCTCTCGAACTCGGAGCCGAAGACGTTGGTGGCGTCCTCCAGGCCGATGATCAGGTCGGCAATGTTGCCTTCCATCACCTTTTGCTGCTTCAGCACATCCTCGATGCGGGCGTTCTCGAGGTCGAAATTGGCGTCGCCGATCTTCTTGTCCGATGTGGCGAGCGTATCAAGCATGGTGCCGGACTGCTCGATCTTGGAGCGCATGTCCTGCACGACCTGCTTGGTCTTGGCAATTTCGGCGTCGAAATTCTGCAATGTCGCCATTGGGGCCTCCCGCTTCGGCATGACGTCGCTGGTCGCGAACAGCGGCGAATATATGTGGGGCATCGGGGGATTGAAAGACGTGACAACAAGGGCGGCGTGAAAACAAAAGAATCCATCAGGGTCTTGAAAACCAGTGAAGGCGGGGGCCTGGCGTGATTAGCTTGCCTGCCAGCCGTAGTTCAGCTGTCATTGAACTTTCATGCGGCAAGCCGAGGGCGCACGGATGCCTTTGTATTCGGCAAACGACTGAAGCAATCGCGGCCGCGATATGCGAGGGGAAAGCCGGTTTTACAGAGCTGATGAACAGCGGATCAAGGCTTGGGATCGGCCTTCAGATAGGCGATGACATTGGCGATGTCGTCGTCATTGGTCAGGCCGCCGAAGGCCATCTTGTTGCCCGGCACCTTCAGCTTTGGGGCCTTGAGATACTCGGCGAGATTGGCTTCATCCCAGACCAGGCCGGCGGCGCCGGCACTCTTCATCGCCTCGGAATAGTGGCCAAGAAAGCTCTCTGCGCTGCCGGCGGTGCGGCCAACGACGCCCAACAGATGCGGACCGACCTTGTCGCGGTCGGTGGCTGCGTCATGGCAGGCCATGCATCGGTTGAAGACCTTCTTGCCCAGGGCAGGATCACCGCCGGCATGGGCTACGAGCGAGCTGGCAAGGAGAAGGATACTGGCGAACGAAGCGTCTCGAAGCATGGCTGACCCCGGGGAGCTCTGGCTGGCTGCGTTATAGTACCGAGGCCTTAAGAAACGCTGCATCGGGCCGGGGTCAAGGCCGCCGACCGTCAGCCCTTGATAAAGCCGATGAAGTCGTCTGGCGCGGCGCGGCCCATCTCTTCCTCCCAGTGGCGGCGGCAGAGCGAGACATAGACGTCCTTGCCGATCGCCACCTGCTCGCCCTGGCGCGCCACCTTGCCATCGGGGCCGAGGCGCACGACCATCGTCGCCTTGCGGCCGCATCGGCAGATGGTGCGCACTTCGCGCAAATCGTCGGCGATGGCCAGCAGCGCGCGCGAGCCGGAAAACAGCTTGCCCTGGAAATCGGTGCGCAGGCCGTAGCACATGACCGGGATGTTCAGCCGGTCGGCGATGCGGGCGAGCTGCCAGACCTGCTCTTCCTCGAGGAACTGCGCCTCGTCGACGAAGACGCAATGCACCGACGTATGCGCGTGATGAGCGGCGACGCGGGCGAACAGATCGTCGCCGTCGCGAAACATCTCGGCTTCCGTCTCCAGGCCTATGCGCGACGAGATCAGGCCTGTATCGCCCTTGCGGTAGTGGCCGGCGACGAACAGCATCGTGCCCATGCCGCGCTCGCGGTAATTGTAAGAGGCCTGCAAGAGCATCGTCGTCTTGCCGGCGTTCATCGTCGCGTAGTGGAAGTAAAGCTTGGCCATGCCGCTCTTTTAAGCCGACTTGGCCTGACACGGGGAGGGGCCAGAGCGGCATTCCCCTGAAAAAGCCGGCTGGCCAGACAAAAGCGCCTGATGTGTCGCTGATTGGCCAGCCCGCGCCGTTGATCGTGATTGTCTTAATGCTTGAAACCACACCAGAATGGTGTTTGGCTGACGAAACAAGGCGGGCATAGAAACCGTAGCTACGCTTCGCCAAAGAATCACAATGGGAGACTGTCTATGTCGCGTATGAACTCTTTCGTCGCCGGCCTCGGCCTGGCGGCTTTTTTGTCAACCAGCGCTGCCTACGCCGGTGATCCGGCAAGCTGCAAGGCGGTGCGCCTTTCCGACGTCGGCTGGACCGACATCCAGGCGACGACCGGCGTCGCCTCCGTGCTGCTGACCGCGCTCGGCTATGAGCCGCAAACGATCCAGCTGTCGGTGCCGGTGACCATGGCGTCGCTGAAGAACAAGGATCTCGACGTGTTCCTCGGCAACTGGATGCCGTCGATGACCAACGACATCAAGGACTATACAGCCGACGGTTCGGTCGAGACGATCAGCACCAACCTGACCGGCGCCGGCTACGGCATCGTCGTGCCGACCTATGTCGCCGACGCCGGCGTCAAATCGCTGACCGATATCGGCAAGTTCAAGGACAAGTTCAACGGCAAGATCTATGGCATCGAGGCCGGCAATGACGGCAACCGCATCATCCTCGACATGATCAAGAACCCGAAGGACAATCTCGAAGGCTTCGAGCTGGTCGAATCCTCGGAAGCCGGCATGCTGACGCAGGCCGAGCAGTCGATGAAGAACAATGAATGGATCGCCTTCCTCGGCTGGACGCCGCATCCGGTGATGGGCGCCATGAAGATCACCTATCTCGACGGCATGGGCGACAGCGGCTTCGGCGCCGCCACCGTCTACACCAATGTGCGCAAGGGCTACACCACCGAATGCCCGAACGCCGGCAAGTTCATCGCCAACCTGAAGTTCAACCTGGACATGGAAGGCGAGATGATGGACGCGATCCTCAAGGGCGGCGACGCCAATACGGTTGCAACCGACTGGCTGAAGAAGCACCCGGATGCCGTTGCCCCGTGGATAGCCGGCGTGACCACCTTCGACGGCGGTGACGCTGCCGCCGCCATCAAGACCGCGCTCGGAAGCTGAGCCGACTGAATTCGGCAAAGCCGAACCAGGAAGGGCAGCCATCTTAGAAAAGGCTGCCCTTTTTCATATCCTGTGACAAGATGACGACGGCCGAGGCCGAGGGGCAGGGCGGTCTCCTGCACGAGAGGGGCGATATGGATCCGATTTCGAAATTCATGGTCGATCACAAGATTCCGATCGGCGCCTGGGGAAAGGCCTTCTTCGGTTTCCTCACCGACAATTTCGACACTGTGTTCAGGGCCTTTTCGAATGGCCTCAATTTCCTGCTCGACGGGCTGGTCGGCATCCTCTTGATGGTGCCGCCGGTGCTGCTGGCGCTGGTCATCGCCGTTGTCGCCTGGCTGCTGCAACGCTCGCGACCGCTTGCCATCGGCGTCTTTCTCGGCCTGATCTTCATCATCAACCAGAACCTTTGGAAGCAGACGGTGCAGACGCTGGTGCTGGTCGTCGCGGCCGCTGCCATGGCCATGGCCATCGGCGTGCCGCTCGGCATCTGGGCAGCGCACAAGCCGAAGGTCTACCGCGTCATGCTGCCGGTGCTCGACCTGATGCAGACGCTGCCGACCTTCGTCTACCTGATCCCGGTGCTGACGCTGTTCGGCCTCGGCAACGCGCCCGGCCTCATCGTCACCATCATCTTCGTCATCCCGACCGCGGTCCGGCTCACGCATCTGGGCGTCGTCTCGGTGCCGAAGTCGATCGTCGAGGCCGGCGAGGCTTTCGGCGCCACCAAGAGCCAGCTGCTGTGGAAGGTGGAACTGCCGTCGGCGCTGCCCACCATCATGGCCGGCCTGACGCAATCGATCATGCTGTCGCTGTCGATGGTGGTGTTTGCCGCACTGATCGGCGCCGGCGGGCTCGGCACCGAGATCAACCGGGCGCTCGGCTCGCGCCGCATCGACCTCGGGCTTGAGGCGGGGCTTGCCATCGTCGTTTTGGCCATCGTGCTCGACCGGATGACCCGCATCGCCGTTGGAGGCAAGAAATGACCGTCGCCGTCGATTTCAGGAACGTCGATATCGTTTTCGGCGCCGACCAGGCCGGATCGCTGAAGATGATCGACGCCGGCGCCAGCCGCGCCGAGATCCTCGAAAAGACCGGCAATGTACTGGGCTGCGCCGGCGCCAGCCTGACCGTGAACGAGGGCGAGATCTCCGTTCTGATGGGCCTCTCCGGTTCGGGCAAGTCGACATTGCTGCGGGCGGTCAACAGGCTCAACGAGGTGTCGCGCGGCC
>NZ_RZRW01000225.1:0-8883 GCF_003998745.1 Mesorhizobium sp. M7A.F.Ca.US.014.04.1.1
GGGCAGGGGTCGGCCGGGCTGGCACATCGAGTGCTCGGCGATGTCGGCCGCCTATCTCGGCGAGGTCTTCGACATCCATGGCGGCGGCCTCGACCTGATCTTCCCGCACCATGAAAACGAGATCGCCCAGTCGCGTTGCGCCCATGGCACCGAAATGATGGCCAACATCTGGATGCACAACGGCTTCCTGCAGGTCGAAGGGCAGAAAATGTCGAAGAGCCTCGGCAACTTCTACTCGATCAACGAACTCCTGGAGACCGAGACCTTCGGCGGCCGCAAATGGCCGGGCGAGGTGCTGCGGCTGGCGATGCTGATGACGCATTATCGCGAGCCGATCGACTTTTCCGTGCGCAAGCTGGAAGAGGCCGAGAACACCCTGCGAAAATGGAAGCGGGGGGCCGACCTCGCGCCGACGGCGGCGGGACAGGTGCCCGTGGAGATCATTGACGCCTTGTCGGACGATCTCGCCACCTATGCCGCCTTCCAGGTCCTGACCCAGTTGGCCGGCGAGGCAATGGACGGCAACGATGCCGCTGCATCGCTGAAGGCGTCGCTGCTGTTCCTCGGCTTCGACGTCGCGTCGGCGAAGGTTGATGAAGGCCACGTCGGCAAGGCCATCGCCAAGCGTCTCGCGTTCATCGCCGCCAAGAGCTGGGCCGAAGCCGACCGCATCCGCGACGACCTGCTGGCCCAGGGGATACAGTTGAAGGACGGCAAGGATCCGGTCACAGGCGAACGCATCACCACCTGGGAGGTAAAAAGATGATCGATCATCTCGGCATCAACGTTGCCGATTTCGACGCTTCGAAGGCTTTCTATGACAAGGCGATGGCGCCGCTTGGTGCCGCGCTGTTGTATATGGTGCCGCTGGAGTACACCGGCGGTAAAAAGGTCGGTGGCTACGGTCGCGATCGGCCGGTATTCTGGCTGCAGGAAGGCAAGGATGGTCAGAAGGCCCATCAGCACGTCGCCTTCACCGCGCGCAGCCGCGCCGAGGTCGAAGCCTTCTATGCTGCGGCGCTTGCCGCCGGCGGCAAGGACAATGGCGGGCCGGGCCTGCGCCCGCACTATCACCCGGACTACTATGGCGCCTTCGTCCTCGATCCCGACGGCAACAACGTCGAGGCCGTCTGCCATGCGCCGGAGTGATCAGCGATGAGCCTCGACAACCGACCGATCTATACCGGCGGCTGCCAGTGCGGCGCGGTGCGCTTTCGCGTTGAAGGCGCTTTGGGCGACGCTTCGGTCTGCCATTGCCGCATGTGCCAGAAGGCGTTCGGCGCGTTCTACGCGCCGCTGGTTTCGGTGCGTGGCGCCAGGCTCGACTGGACGCGCGGCGAGCCGAAATACTTCCGTTCGTCCAACCATGTCGATCGCGGTTTTTGCGCCGATTGCGGCACGCCGCTGACCTTCACCGCGCCGGACGGGGTTGGCCTCGCCATCGGTGCGTTCGACAATCCAGCGGAGATCGTGCCGCTGATTCAATGGGGGATCGAGGCAAAGCTGCCCTATGTCGACTCGATCCCGCAACTGCCGGGCGAGGACACCATGGCCGACATGTCGTCGGCCTCCTATCTGGCCGATCTCGTTTCCTACCAGCACCCCGACCACGACACCGAACAATGGCCGCCAAAGGAAAGATCATGACCGATCAGGTAAGAACCGGCGGCTGCCAGTGTGGCGCCGTGCGCTTCCGCGTTCATGGAGCGCTCGGCCGTCCGTCCATCTGCCATTGCCGCATGTGCCAGAAGCAGTTCGGCTCGTTCTTCGGCGCGCTGGTCACGGTGCCCAGAGATGGCGTCGAATGGACCCATGAAGAGCCGAGTTACTTCCAGTCGTCGGTCAACATCGATCGTGGTTTCTGCGCCCGCTGCGGCACGCCGCTGACATATCGGCAGCCCGGCGGGCTGGAAATCGCGATCGGTGCCTTCGACGACCGTTCGGACCTGGCACCGCAGATCCAGGTCAACTATGCCGCGCGGTTGCCCTGGGTGGAGACGATCTTCGATCAGCCCGTCCACCAGGATCCTGATTATTACAACAGGCAGGAATCCATCATCTCCTTCCAGCACCCAGACCATGAAACGCCGGACTGGCCGACCAAAGGTTTACAACTATGAGCAGTCAATTGCGTACGCTTTATCCCGAGATCGAGGCGTTCGATTCCGGCATGCTCGATGTCGGCGACGGCCACCAGGTCTACTGGGAGCGTTCCGGCACTAAAGGCGCCAAGCCGGCGGTGTTCCTGCATGGCGGGCCGGGCGGCACCATTTCGCCAAAACACCGGCGGCTGTTCGACCCGAAGCTCTACGATGTCATCCTGTTCGACCAGCGTGGCTGCGGAAAATCGACGCCCAACGCCTCGCTCGAAGCCAATACGACATGGCACCTGGTCGCCGACATCGAACGGCTGCGCGAAATGGCCGGCTTCGACAAATGGCTGGTGTTCGGCGGCTCCTGGGGGTCGACGCTTGCGCTCGCCTACGCCGAGACCCACCCAGAACGCGTCAGCGAACTGGTGGTGCGCGGCATCTACACGCTGACGCGTGCGGAACTGGAATGGTACTATCAGTTCGGCGTCTCGGAAATGTTCCCGGACAAATGGGAGCGCTTCCTGGCGCCGATCCCGGAGGCCGAGCGCAGCGACATGATGGTCGCCTATCGCAAGCGGCTGGTCGGCACGGATCGAAAGGCGCAGATCGAGGCGGCCCGCGCCTGGAGCCTGTGGGAAGGCGAAACGATCACGCTGTTGCCGGAGCCTGAGACAAGCGGTCCGTTTGGGCAGGACGACTATGCCGTCGCGTTCGCCCGCATCGAGAACCACTATTTCGTCCATGCCGGCTGGCTGGAAGAGGGACAATTGCTGCGCGACGCGCACAGGCTGAGCGACATCCCCGGCACCATCGTCCATGGCCGCTACGACATGCCATGCCCGGCGCGCTATGCCTGGGCGCTGCACAAGGCCTGGCCAAAGGCGGATTTCCATCTGATCGAGGGCGCCGGCCATGCTTATTCGGAGCCGGGTATCCTCGACCGGCTGATCCGCGCGACGGACAAGTTTGCAGGCAAATGACCATGACCCGCGAGCGCCTCTATCTCTTCGACACCACATTGCGCGATGGCCAGCAGACGCCGGGCATCGACTTTTCCGTCGAGGACAAGATCGCCATCGCAAAACTGCTTGACGCTTTTGGCCTCGACTATGTCGAAGGCGGCTATCCCGGCGCCAACCCGACCGACACCGCCTTCTTCCAGGAGAAGCGCACGGAGCGCGCCAAATTCGTCGCCTTCGGCATGACCAAGCGGGCAGGGGTGTCGGCGTCCAACGATCCCGGCCTAGCGTCTCTTGTGCAATCGAAATCGGATGCCATCTGCTTCGTCGCCAAGAGCTGGGACTACCACGTCCGTGTCGCGCTCGGCTGCACCAATGAGGAGAACCTCGATGCCATCAAGGCCTCCGTCGAGGCGGCGATCGCCGCCGGCAAGGAGGCATTGGTCGACTGCGAGCATTTCTTCGATGGCTTCAAGGCCAATCCCGACTATGCGCTGGCCTGCGCCAGGACCGCCTATGATGCCGGGGCGCGTTGGGTGGTGCTGTGCGACACCAATGGCGGCACGCAGCCATCGGAAGTCCGCGCCATCGTCGAGAAGGTTATTTTATCAGGCATTTCAGGCGATCATCTCGGCATCCATGCCCATGACGACACCGGCCAGGCCGTGGCGAATTCCCTCGCCGCTGTCGAGGCTGGCGTGCGCCAGATCCAGGGCACGCTCAACGGCATCGGGGAGCGCTGCGGCAACGCCAATTTGATCTCGATCGTGCCAACGCTGGCGCTAAAGCCGGCCTTCGCCGATCGTTTCGAAACTGGCATTTCGGCTGAGGCGCTGACAGGCATTTCCAGGTTGTCGCGCGCATTCGACGAACTCCTGAACCGAGCGCCAGAGGCGCAAGCGCCCTATGTCGGCGCTTCCGCCTTCGCCACCAAGGCCGGCATTCATGCCTCCGCACTGGCCAAGGAGCCGGCGACCTACGAGCACGTCCCCCCCGAAACGGTCGGCAACCGCCGCCGTGTCATGGTCTCGGACCAGGGCGGCAAGGCCAATTTCCTCGCCGAGCTGAGGCGACGCGGCATTGAGGTGCCGAAGGACGATCACCGGCTCGACGCGCTGATATCCGTGGTCAAGGAGCGCGAGGCCGAGGGCTATGCCTATGAAGGCGCCGATGCCAGCTTCGAACTCCTCGCCCGCAAGATGCTGCACGGCCTGCCGGAATTCTTCAACGTCACCTCGTTCCGCTGTATGGTCGAGCGCCGCTTCGACGCCAACGGCCAGTTGAAGACGGTCTCCGAAGCGATCGTCAAGGTGGTGGTCGATGGCGAGGAGAAGATGTCGGTGGCCGAGGGGCATGGCCCGGTCAACGCACTCGACATCGCGCTGCGCAAGGACCTCGGCAAATTCCAGGGCGAGATCGCCGACATGGAGCTGGCCGACTTCAAGGTGCGTATCCTCAATGGCGGTACCGAGGCGATCACCCGCGTTCTGATCGAATCGCATGACGGCACCGGCGCGCGCTGGTGGACGGTCGGCGTTTCCGAGAACATCATCGACGCCTCGTTCCAGGCGCTGATGGATTCCATCGTCTACAAGCTGATGAAGAACCGCGAGATGGCCGGACTGGTGGCCGCCGAATAGGGTTGAACCATCAGCGAAAGTCCATTGATCCATCAGAACTTTGCGATGGTCTTGCCAAGGTGACTGGGCCATAGCGTTGGCCCATGGCCACTGAAGCAATTACCCTGGATGCAGAGTCCAAGGCCCGGCGCGGCTTTCTGCTGGCGCTCGGCGCCTATCTGCTATGGGGATTGCTGCCCTTCTACATGAAGGCGGTCGCTCATCTGCCGCTCGCGGAAGTCATTGCCCATCGCATCGTCTGGTCGGTGCCGATCGCCGCCGCCGTTCTGATCTGGGCCGGCCGCACGGCGGATTTCAAGGCGGCGCTTCGTTCGCCGCGCACCATCGCCATGGCCGCGCTGACGGCGGCGCTGATCTCGGTCAACTGGGGCATCTATGTCTGGGCGATCGCGGTCGACCGCACCGTCGAAACCGCGCTCGGCTACTACATCAATCCCCTGGTCAGCGTCGTTGTCGGCGCGCTGCTGCTCGGCGAGCGGCTCGACCGGCTGCAGATCGCGGCGGTGGTGCTGGCGGCCGTCGCCGTCGCCGTGCTGACCATCGAAGGCGGCAAGCTGCCCTGGGTGTCGTTGGCACTGGCGTTTTCCTTCGCCGCCTACGGCTTCTTCCGCAAGACGCTGCCGATCGGCCCGAGCCAGGGATTTTTGCTCGAAGTCCTTCTGCTGTCGGTGCCGGCACTTGGCTACATAGTCTATCTCATCGCGACCGGACAGGACCACATCGTATCCAGCAGTGGCACGGATACGGCGTTGCTGATCGGCTGCGGTCCAGTCACATCGGTGCCGTTGTTGCTGTTCGCCTTCGGCGCCAAGCTGCTGCGGCTGTCAACCATCGGCATCATGCAATATATCGCGCCGACCATGGTGTTCCTGATCGCCGTTCTGATCTTCGACGAGCCTTTCGGCACCATCCAGGCCATCGCCTTTGCGCTGATCTGGGCGGCTTTGGCAGTCTATTCCTGGTCGATGTTGACGACAGCGCGACGCGCCGCGCCGCAGCCCGCACGGTAAGGGGGTTCGATGTACCTGCTGCATATCGCCAACAAAAATTATTCCTCATGGTCGCTGCGGCCCTGGGTGCTGATGCGCGCGCTGGATATCCCATTCGAGGAACGGCTGACGCCATTCCCGACCGGATCGAGCTGGGATCTGTACCGTTCCTTCTCACCGAGCGGCCGCGTGCCGTGCCTGGTCGACGACGGCTGGGCGGTCTGGGATTCGCTGGCCATCGTCGAATATCTGGCCGAACGCCACCATGGCGTGTGGCCCGTCGAAGCCAAGGCGCGCGCCTGGGCGCGCTCGGCCGCCGCCGAGATGCATTCGAGCTTCACCGCATTGCGCAGCGCCTGTCCGATGAGTTGCGGCGTGCGGGTAGAGCCGTTTCCGATGTCCGATGCGCTGAAGCAGGACCTCTTTCGCCTCGGCGACCTCTGGAATGATGGTCTTGCTCGTTTCGGCGGGCCATTTCTGGCGGGCGCTCATTTCACCGCAGTAGATGCTTTCTTTGCCCCGGTGGCGTTCCGCGCACAGTCTTATGGGCTCTCCTTCGAGGGTGCGGCTGCAGCGTATCCGGCGCAGTTGCTTGCTCTGCCGGCGATGCGCGAATGGCATGCGGCTGGGCTTGCCGAGACCTGGCGCGAGCCCGATCACGAAGCGGAAGTGGCCGCCGCCGGCACCATCATCGAGGATCTTCGCGCCACTGCGTGAAAGCTGCCGGCGGGTGCTACATCTGTCCGAGCCGCCTGACAAAGAGATAGGTCGCGCCCGCGATCACCATCGACACAGCCGTCACCACCCAAAAGCCCATTGGCGTGTCGACCAGCGGCAGGCCCCCAACGTTCATGCCGAACAGGCCTGAGATGATGGTCATCGGCAACAGCACCGCCGTCATCACCGACAGGACGTACAGCAGCCGGTTCGACTGCGTCGTCAGCTTTGCCATAAGCTCGTCCTGCAATAGCCGGGCGCGCGCCTGCAATTGCTCGCCGTCATAGTGCAGCGTCTGCGCCCGGTGTGAAAGGCGCGCGGCCATGTCGTTGATGCTGTCTGGCAGGTCGTTGCGGTGCGAATGATCAAGGTGACGGAACAGATTGGTCAGCGTCGCCATCTGCCTGTGGATCACCACCAGATGCCGGCGCGCGTCGACCAGGGATTGCCGTTCATTGTGCCATGCGTCGCAGACGATACGGTCTTCGATGCCGTCGAGACTGTCGCCGAGTGCCGCAAGTTCCGCCACCATGCCATCGAACGACTGGCCGACGACAGCCTCGATCAACTCGGCTGGCGAGCGGAACTTGCGCGATCCATTCTCGATCGCCTTGCGGATGTTGTCGACCGACTGCAGCGGTTGCTTGCGGGCGCCGACCAGCATCGTGTCATTGAGCGCGAAGCGGAAATGGCCAAGCCCGCCCGCTTCCGCCGAATAGTCATGGCGCAGGTCCGGCAGATCGCCATAGAGCCAGTCGTCCTCGAGGTCGATGTGGCAGCCATGGCTGGCGGACAGGAAAGCTTCACGCGCCGGTGCCGGCAAAACCCGATCGGCGCCGATTTCGTGACGGGCCCGCATGTCGGAAAGCTGGTAGCTGCGCCATGTCCAGTGCGCGGCGGCGGCGTCCCTGGTTCGCACGCCCTCAGCGGTGAAGTGATAGATGAAGAACAGTCCGTGCTCGTCGGGCAGGTAGGGCGAGAGATCGGTGCCTTCCGGGGCGAGAGTGATGTCCATGGGCGGTGCCAGATGCATGTTCCGAAGATGGCGCCGCACGGCGGCTGCCTGATACTGATTCCTAGCACGCGCGAAGCCGGTTTCGTGTGACGGTTTCTTGACAGCCGATCACAGTCTGTCGATCCCCGTGTCAATCCGGGGGTGACGCCTTCGTCACCCCCGGATGTGCCCTGTCAGTGCTTCGGGCCGAAGCCGGGGTAGGGCTTGAGGGGCACGATTGCGGCAATGTCCATCATGCCGGCCTTGACCAACGGCAAGGTGGCGAGGTGGCCGCGAACCTCAGCATCATCAGCAGCCTCGAGCATCATGCCGCTGCCCGGGATGTCGCCTCGGTTCCACACCTGACGTACCGCCCCTTCGGCGTAGAGCGTGCGCCGCTGTTCGGCTTCGCCGGGCAGAAGTGGAGCGAAATCGGCATCGGTAAATTTTTCGGTGTTGCGAGCGAGAAGGGCAAAGAACTGCATGGCGGTCTCCTTTGGTTGGGATGGCCGATTATCGCTTTTGGCTGGTCAGACAGTCCAAGACTGATTAGGATAAAGTTGAGACCCAAAGGGACTTGAGCCTTGGAGGAGAAATGTTCGACCTGCGCCAGCTCCGCTATTTCGTCACGGTCGCCGAAACCGGAAATGTCGGGCGCGCAGCCGAAATGCTGCATATTTCCCAATCGCCACTCAGCCGGCAGATCATCCAGCTCGAGGAGCAGTTGGGTGTTTCCCTCTTTGAGAGGTCGAAGCAGCGGGTCCATCTCAACGCCGAGGGCCGCGCCTTCCTCACCGAGGCCCGCGCGCTGCTGTCCAATGCGCGACGTGTGGAGGAGTTCGGCCGCAACCTGGCCAGCGGCGCCGTCGGCCGGCTCGCCATCGGCTATGTCGAAGGGGCCGTTCATGCCGGGCTTGTCGCCGGGATGCTGCGCCAGTTCCGTCGCGACCGGCCGGATTTCCACCTGCAGCTGAGAAGCCTGCGCTCGGCGGCGCAGTTGGAAGGGCTACGGCAGCGGTCGCTGGATCTGGGCTTTGTCTACTCGCCGCCACCCGATGATGATCCGGATGTCGCCGCCATGGCGCTGCGGCATGAGCCGCTGGTGCTGGCGATCCCCGAAGATGACCCACTCGTTGAAGTGCCAGAGATCGGGCCTCACCATCTTGACGGTCGCACCTGGATCACCGTCGTGCGCCAGCCGGACGACACCAATCGCGGCCAGTTCCTTGCCGCCTGCGCCAAAGCCGGCTTTTTGCCCGACATCGCCTATGAGACGGCGGACCCGCTGACCTCGCTCGGCCTTGTCAGCGCGGGTCTCGGCTTGGCGACGGTGCAAGCCAGCCTGCGTGCCGCTGCGCCGCCGCGGATCGTGTTTCGCGACCTGCCGTGGCTCGAGCGCACGGTTTCACTCCATCTCGCCTGGCGGCGTCATGAGCGGCGCGCGGTGATTGCCGATTTGCGGCAGGCTGCGGCGGAGTAGGGGAATAGGGG